>VGWX01000017.1 GCA_016873615.1 Nitrospira sp.
TATCATTTCCGGAAAGTATTCGAACAGCACTTCCGGATGATAGAGAGAAAAGATAATTTTGTGTTTTGAAGCAAGATTTAGAAATTATTAGGTGAAGCAGTCACCCGAGATCCCTATATTGCTCCGTTGTATTGCCGCATTTTTGTCTTCATCTGTTACGTGTCTGATCTTAAATGCCATAGTATTCTAAAAAATTGACTTAAGTATCAACTCGAAACCATTGAAAAAATAAGCAATATCGGGTAATATTAATCTCCAACTTTAGAAGGGGACACTGGTAAAGTGGATTATTCATCATCAAAAATCCTCTCTTATTATGGGAAGGTCTTGTGAAAGAACTTGAAAAATTAAGAAAAGAAATCGATGAGATTGATACCAAAATCCTGAATCTTCTGAACAAAAGATCCGATATAGTCCTGAACATCGCCAATATCAAACGGAACAAGCAGGCAAAATTCTATTCGCCTGAACGTGAGAGACAGATATTAGAACGTCTTACAAACCTGAATAAAGGGCCGTTTCCGAATGAAACCCTGAAGGTCATTTACCGTGAGATTCTCTCCGCCTCTCTATCGCTCGAAGAGCCTTTAAAGGTTGCCTGTCTGGGACCTCTTGCGACTTTTACTCATCTTGCAGGCCTCAGACATTTTGGGGCATCCGCCTCTTTTGTGCCGGTTGGAAGCATCAAGGATGTCTTTGACGCTGTTGAAACCGATAAGGCGGATTTCGGAGTTGTGCCCATTGAGAACTCAAATGAAGGTGTTGTCAGTTATACGCTTGATATGTTCATGGACTATGATCTCAAAATCTCTGCCGAGATAATGCTCGAAATATCCCAGAACCTCCTTTCAAAGAGCGGGGATAAATCAAAGATAAAAAAAGTTTATTCTCATCCGCATGCAGCTGCACAATGCAGGAGATGGCTGGAATCAAACCTTCCCGGGATACCTGTGCTTGAGATTACCAGCACTGCCAAGGCAGCTGAGTTTGCAGCACGGGAAGATGCTGCTGCTGCCATTGCGAGCGAACTGGCTGCAAAAGTTTACGCCCTGAATTTTGTCGAGAAGAATATCGAAGACAGCAGGCACAACTTTACAAGGTTTCTTGTTATCTCAAAAGAATTTCCTAAAAGGTCAGGACAGGACAAGACCTCTGTCATGCTCTCACTGAAAGACAGGCCCGGCAGCCTTTATAGCAGCCTTGAACCTTTCAAAAAGGCCAAGATCAATCTGACCAAAATTGAATCGAGGCCCTCTAAAAGGAAGGCATGGGAATATATATTCTTCGTAGATATGGAAGGGCATATAGAAGACAGTAAACTGAAAAAAGCAATCGAAGCCGTGAAAGATAATTGCCTTTATCTAAAGGTTCTTGGATCATATCCCCATGGAGGACTTTAATGATTAAACCGCCATCTTATATCGCAGATATAAAACCCTATGTCCCCGGAAAACCAGTAGAGGAACTTGAACGCGAACTGGGGATTAAGGATTCTGTAAAGCTTGCATCCAATGAGAACCCCTTGGGCCCATCGCCAATGGCTTTAAAGGCGATATTGGATGATCTGGCAAATACAAAACATTCGAACAGCTTAAACAGGTATCCGGATGGAAGCGGATATTATATTAAGAAAGCATTATCAGAAAAACTGTCTGTTTCTGAAGATGAGATAATCCTGGGGAACGGCTCAAATGAACTGATCGATATTGCAGCAAGGACATTTCTCAAGCCGGGAGACGAGGCTGTCATGGCCCATCCATCGTTTGTTGTCTATCCGATGTCAACTCAGGCAATAGGCGCTAAATCCGTTCAGATACCTTTGAAAAATTATACCCATGACCTCGATGCCATGGCTGATGCAGTTACACCCCTGACCAAAATGCTTTTTATTGCGAATCCAAATAACCCGACCGGAACTATCAACAAACAGGACGAGTTTGACCGCCTGATGAAACGGCTTCCTGATGGGATATTGCTCATAGTAGATGAGGCTTATTATGAATATGTTGCTGAACATGATTATGCTGACAGCATGAAGCATTTCAGAGAAGGAAGAGACATGCTGATACTCAGGACGTTTTCAAAAATGTATGGCCTTGCAGGTCTCAGAATCGGGTATGGCATAGCCGGGAAAGATATTATCACTGAAATTAATAAGCTCAGGCCGCCTTTTAACACGAGCTCTCTCTCACAGAAAGCAGCGATTTGGGCGCTAAAAGACGATGCTCATGTTAAGGCTACCAGGGAAGTTAATGACGAGGGGAAAAAGTACCTTTACAGGGAACTTGATTCACTTGGACTGAAATATGTTCCTACAGAAGCAAACTTCATCTATATGCCTTTGGAACAGGATTCACTTGCTCTTAATGATAAATTATTAAGACAGGGTGTAATTATCAGACCAATGGGCCCGCAGTCAATCAGGGTAACCATAGGCCTGCCTGAAGAAAATAGAAGATTTATTGAGGCCTTAAAGAAGGTCATCAGTCGATAGTTGTTGTTTAAGTAGGGCCACCTATATGTCATTCCCGCTTGTCGGGTATCTTTCATATTCCCCCTTAATAAAGGGGGTGAGGGGGTTGTGTGAAGAAGGATTCTCGCCCCGGCGAGTCGCTGAGGCGACTGGACAAGCCAGAATGACACAATTACACACAAGGATGTGGTTTTACTTTATGGACTTATTAATAAATACGGAGGAATAAATGGATATTATTGTCTTAAATCCGGGCGCAACAGAAAAGGAACTCAGACACATCGTAAAAAAGCTTGAAAGCCGAGGGCTCAAAGCGAATATATCAAAAGGCACTGAAAGAACAATCATCGGAGTCATAGGGGATACCTCCAAGATAACCGAGGAGGAAGAAAATGCCATAAGGGTGATGCACGGGGTAGAAGATGTAATGAGGATCCTGAAGCCCTACAAACTTGCAAGCAGGGATTTCAAGGCAAAGGATACGGCAATAAATGTAGGAGGGCAAATAATCGGAGGCAAAAAAATACAGGTGATTGCAGGGCCCTGCGCTGTAGAGAACAAAACCATACTCATGAATATTGCAGAGAAAGTAAAGGATGCAGGCGCTTCATTTATCAGGGGCGGGGCATTCAAGCCGCGCACTTCCCCGTATTCTTTCCAGGGTCTTGGTGAAGAAGGCCTGAAATATCTTGCAGATGTCAGGAAGAAATGGGGACTCCCGGTTGTAACCGAACTGATGGATCCGAGGGATATGGAGGTCATAGCAAAATATGCCGACATCATTCAGATAGGGGCAAGGAATATGCAGAATTTCAGACTGCTGCTTGAGGCAGGCACATCAAAAAAACCAATCTTACTGAAAAGAGGATTATCAGCAACTATCAAAGAATGGCTCATGGCTGCCGAATATATAATGTCAAAGGGAAATCATAATGTAATCCTCTGTGAAAGAGGCATAAGGACATTTGAGACAGCGACAAGAAATACCCTTGACCTGAGCGCAGTGCCTGTTCTGAAAAAACTTACACATTTGCCCATTGTTGTGGACCCAAGCCACGGGGTCGGCAGGTGGGATCTTGTTGCGCCTATGGCAAAGGCTGCTGTGGCAGCAGGGGCTGACGGACTCATGATCGAGGTTCATACAAACCCTGAAGAAGCACTATCCGACGGCGAACAATCTCTGAGACCGGGTGATTTTAAGAAACTAATGAAAGAACTGAAACCAATCGCTGCTGCTGTTGGAAGAGAGATATGATAACAGATAGAAATGATCCTCTATTTTTTGATAGGGTAACCATACTCGGAGTTGGTCTGATCGGCGCATCTTTTGCGCTCGCGCTGAAGAAATACGGGCTTTGCAATAAGATAACAGGTCATGGCAGGAACGAGAATAACCTTAAGAAGGCGGGAGAGAAAGGAATCATAGACGCATATGCCCTTGATCCGGTTAAGGCGTGCAGAGATTCAGACCTTGTGTTGTTTTCTGCCCCGGTCGGAAGTTTTATCGATATTGCAAAAAAAATATGCAGTTCTTTTAAACAAGGCGCGATTATTACGGATGTCGGCAGTGTCAAGGGAAAGCTTGTGCATGATATGGAAGGATTAATGCCGAAAGGAACTTTTTTTGTTGGAGGGCATCCTATTGCAGGCAGTGACCGTTCAGGGATTGATACAGCATCCGCCGGTATCTTTCAAAATGCAAAGTGCATTATCACTCCCACCGCTAAAACAGATAAAAGCGCCATCAAAAAGGTCGTAACTATGTGGAAGACCTTTGGCTCGCGGGTCAGATTGATCGATCCTGATATACATGACAGGATCTATGCGGCTGTAAGTCATCTCCCTCATATCATTGCATACGAAATTATAAATACAGTTGCTGATATAGACAGTTCATATCTTGAATTTTCAGGACAAGGCTTTAAAGATACTACCCGGATAGCATCAAGCCAGCCGGAGTTATGGCGTGATATCTGTACTTTTAACAAGGATAATCTCCTTGAATCTATCGAGATTTTCAAAAAAAATCTTGATAGGGTTAGTCAGTATCTCAGGGCTCATGATTCTGAATCCCTTGAAAAGGATTTTAAAAAGGCCCGGACACTGAGGAAAGGTATTGGACAGGATTGAACTTAATAAAGCAAAACGTTTTAAAGGCGAGTTTTCTCCAACCCCTGACAAATCCATATCTCACAGGGCTGTAATCTTCTCTTCCCTGTCAAAAGGGGAAAGCATAATCAGGAATTTTCTGAGGGCGGAAGACCCGATGAGCACGGTCAATGCCTTCAGGGCCTTAGGTGTTGATATAAATGATGAAGGCGATGATATAGTTGTAAATGGCAATGGAATTTATGGTCTTGCAGAATCTCATAATATCATCGATTGCGGAAACTCGGGGACGACAATCAGGCTGCTTTCAGGGGTGCTTGCAGGAAATCCATTCTTCTCCGTGCTTACCGGTGACGAATCTTTAAGAATAAGACCCATGGCAAGGGTCATAAACCCTTTACAGCAGATGGGGGCAGAGATTATGGCACGGGCAGAAAATAAATACCCTCCACTCGCTATTAAGGGTAAAAAATTACAGTCAATACAATACAAAATGCCTGTAGCCAGTGCACAGGTTAAATCTGCAATCCTTCTTGCGGGTCTTTATGCGGACGGAGAGACTGTAATCGCAGAACCTGCCAAGTCGAGGGACCATACTGAACGGATGCTGCCGGCATTTGGCGCCTCAATTAATGTAAACGGACTTCATGTCAGCGTAAAAGGCGGGACTGAACTGAAAGGCGCCGAGGTTTATGTTCCAGGAGACTTTTCGTCTGCGGCATTTTTTATTATCGGCGCTTTGCTGATCAGGGACTCTGATATTACGATAACCGGCGTAGGAATGAACCCGACAAGGACAGGGCTTTTGAGCGTTCTCAGAAAAATGGGCGCAGAAATTGAGGTGCAGAATATAAGAAACTTATCAGGTGAGCCTGTTGCGGATATTCACTGCAAAGGCGGTGCAGAGCTGAAAGCTGTAAGTATTAATAAGGAAGAAATCCCTGCGCTCATCGATGAGTTTCCGATCCTCTGTGTAGCTGCCACTCAGGCCAATGGAACAACAACCATCAGAGGTGCGGAAGAATTGCGCGTAAAAGAGTCCGACAGGATAAGGAGTATGGCAACAGAACTCGGGAAAATGGGAGTTGCCATAGAAGAGTTCGGGGACGGTCTCAGCATCAAAGGGCAGAGCGTTCTGAAAGGTGCGAATATAGAAAGTTACGGTGATCACAGGATTGCGATGGCAATGGCAATCGCCGGACTCATTGCTGACGGTGAAACGACAATACATGGCGTTTCTTCTGTAAACATCTCGTTCCCCGGATTTTTTCAGATAATAAGGAAATTGACATTATGAAGCAGGTTATTGCAATAGACGGCCCTTCAGGTTCAGGGAAGACCACAATAGCCAAGCTTATTGCGGAAGAGCTTGGATTTAATTACCTCGACACAGGCGCCTTATACAGGGCTGTTGCTATGGCTTTAATAAAAAATAAGATAAGGCCTGAAGACACTGATGATAAACTGAGGGATATCCTGAAGGAGACGCTTGTTACCTTCAATAATGGAAGGGTGTTCCTGAATGGTCAGGATGTTTCAGAAGACATAAGGTCAAAAGAGATCGACCATTACTCTTCTGTATTTTCAGCCAGAAAGATTGTAAGGGATTTTCTTCTCGACGCCCAGAGGGAAGCTGCTTTGCATAACGACCTTGTTGTTGAAGGCAGAGATACTACAACAGTTGTCTTCCCTGATGCGAAAAAAAAGATTTTCCTGGATGCCTCTGTAGAGGAAAGGGCTAAAAGACGATATCTCCAGTTCAGGGGACAAGGCATTGATATAACTATGGATGAGGCGAAAATGAATATAACAGAGAGGGATAAACGTGACGCAAGCCGTGATATTGCCCCTCTCAGGATAGCAGAAGAAGCCCTGCTGATAGATTCATCTAATCTTTCTATAGAACAAGTCAAGAATAATATAATCGAGTTTGTAAGGACTACCCGGTAATGGAAATAATGACAGCAAAGACCGCGGGATTCTGTTTTGGGGTAAAAAGGGCCATTGATATAGCTTTCCAGATAGCGAAGGGGAAACGTAAGGGTATATATACCCTTGGTCCGATTATCCATAATCCGCAGGTAGTAGATAAGCTAAAAGAAAAAGGGATCATTCCGATAGAAAATATTAAAGCAAAAAAAGACATTCAGGCACTGATAATCAGAACCCATGGAATACCTCTCAAACTATCAAAAGAGATTTCCATAAAAGGCTACGAGATCATAGACGCAACCTGCCCATTTGTAAAAAAGGCCCAGTATTATGCTAAACTCCTTAGTGAAGAAGGGTACCAGGTAATTATCCTTGGGGAGAAAAACCATCCGGAGGTAAAAAGTCTGATGAGTTATGTTATTGACAACGCAATAGTTACTAATGGCAAATTACCATTGCCAAAACTCAGAAGCAGGGTGGGAATAGTTGTACAGACGACGCAAACTCTGGATGTATTAAAGAAGGTATTGTCAGAGGCCATAGTACATGCAAAAGAGATAAAAGTATATAATACAATATGCAATTCCACGGCCCTGAGACTGAAGGAAACAGAAAATATGGCCAATAAGGTTGACGTAATGTTTGTTGTTGGCGGGAAAAATAGCGCTAATACAACTCAACTCACAAAACTCTGCAAGTCTCTTTCAGTGCCGACACATCACATAGAGACATCCTCTGAGATTAGAAAAGAGTGGATTGAGAAGGCAAAAAAAATTGGCATTACAGCCGGGGCTTCAACCCCGAAGTGGATAATAAAAGAAGTAGAAAAAAGAATTAGATATATAGGAGGGTGACAGGTTAGTGGAACTTAGAAACGATGAAATGGAAAAACTCTATGCTGAAACTTTTCAAAGTATTGAAGAAGGGACGATACTGAAAGGTAAAATTTTAGCATTGAGACAAGACGGTGTTATTGTCGATATCGGATACAAATCCGAAGGTTTTATCCCGATTGAGGAATTTACAAATCAGGAGACGGCGTCACTCGAACCAGGCAAACACATTGATGTCTTTGTTGAAAGATTAGAGGACTCGGAAGGGGTTATAAGACTGTCGAAGGATCGTGCGACAAAGATCAAAATATGGGATAACCTTGAGCTTGCGTTGCGGGATGGCAGCCCTGTACAAGGCAGGATTACAGGAAAAACAAAAGGGGGCCTGTTAGTCGATATATCAGGGGTAAGTGCATTTCTTCCCGGTTCACAGGTCGATGTAAAGCCCATAAAAGATATCGATAATCTTATCGGGAAGAAAATAACTTTCAAGGTTATAAAACTGAACAATAAGCTTTCCAACGTCATTGTATCAAGAAGGGCGATTCTCGAAGGAGAGATCCAGAGAAAGAAGGGTGAAACCCTTGAAAAGTTAAAAGAAGGGCAACTCATGAAGGGGGTTGTAAAAAACATTACAGACTACGGCGTATTTGTTGACCTTGGAGGGATAGATGGACTGCTGCATATATCAGATATCTCCTGGGGACGCATTAACCATCCATCAGAATTTTTTGCTATAGGAGATGAGATCGAAGTCCTCATTCTGAAATATGATGAAGAACATGAGAAAGTAACCTTAGGGTATAAACAGAGAAAACCGGATCCCTGGTCAATTGTTGATGAAAAATATCCTGTCGGCAAAAGAGTAAAGGGGAAAGTTGTCAGCATCACAGATTATGGGGCATTCATCGAACTTGAAGAGGGACTCGAGGGACTCGTGCATATATCCGAGATAGACTGGCTGTCCCGGCCGAAACACCCTTCAAAGTATCTTTCTATAGGGGAGACTGTCGAAACGGTTGTATTGAAGGTTGATAAAGAAGAAAGAAGGCTTTCCCTGAGCATAAAGCAGATAAAACCGAGTCCATGGGAGATGGTTTCGCAGCGGTATAGTGTTGGGCAGAAGATTTCAGGCAAGGTCAAAACTATTACTGATTTCGGAGTTTTTGTGGGCCTTCCTGAGGGGGTAGACGGTCTTATACATATATCCGACCTTTCATGGACAAAGCATATAAAGCATCCGTCGGAGATCTTCAGGAAAGGGCAAAAGATCGAGGCAGTTATCCTGGGCATAGAACCTGATGATGAAAAAATGGCTCTTGGTCTGAAGCAGATAGAGACCGATCCCTGGATGCATGATATTCCTGAAAGGTTAAAGCTGGGCTCTGAGGTGAATGGGAAAGTGCTCACAATAACTGACTTCGGTATTTTTGTCGAACTGGAGGGAGGGGTTGAGGGCCTTATTTACTCTTCTGAAATTATCAAACCTGCATCAGGAAAGATCGAGGATGTTATAAAAATAGGCGAAAACATCAGTGTAAGGATAATAAAGATAGATTGCGAAGAGAGAAAAATCGGATTGAGCATGAAGAATCTGAAAAGGGTTGAAGAGTGAAGAAGTTCCTTCTGATTTTTTTTGGTCTGTTCATGCTCATTTTTTTCATAAGCCTTCTCTTTGTCTTTTTTCAAAAAAACATGCCCATAGGAGAGCGGGTTGCGCTTATACGTGTGGAAGGGCCGATCCTTGACTCAAAAGATACCATTGATGAGCTTAAAGAACATCTAAAAGATCCGTCAATCAAGGCTATCATTATGCGTATTGACAGCCCGGGAGGTGCGGTAGCGCCTTCACAGGAGATATATGAAGAGGTGAGAAAAGCTGTCACAAAAAAGAAAATAGTAGTTTCCATGGGCTCTGTAGCAGCCTCGGGAGGCTATTATATCGCTGCACCTGCCACAAGGATTGTTGCCAACCCGGGGACGCTTACAGGGTCAATCGGGGTAATCATGGAAATCCCCAACTTCTCAGGACTCATGAATAAACTCGGCATCAAAAGTGAGGTAGTAAAAAGCGGCAGACACAAGGATATAGCGTCTGTATTCCGTGGTATTAAAAAAGAGGATAGAGAGATACTCCAGAATGTACTTGATAATGTGCACGATCAGTTTATATTGGCAGTTGCTGAAGGCAGAAAGATGCTCCGTGAAGATGTCCGGAAGATCGCAGATGGCCGGATCTTCACCGGTGAACAGGCGCTTAAGGTAGGCCTTATTGATGAGATCGGCAACCTTGAGGATGCTGTAAAAGTAGCAGGAAAGCTCTCCGGTATAAAAGGAGAACCTGAAGTGGTCAGCAAGAAAGAAAGATTTTCCTTCAGAGACTTGCTGAAAGGAAGCATGCCGGAAGAACTGACAGATGTTTTCCCGTCAGTGAAAATAAAATACTTATTTACACCTTAATTTATCAGGAGGTCATTTGGTATGACTAAATCAGTCCTCATAGAAAAAGTGTCGGAAAGGGTTGGCAGCCTTACAAGAAAGCAGACTGAAATTGTGGTTGATACGGTTTTTGAAAGTATAAAAGACGCTTTGGTTAAAGGTGAGAAGATCGAAATAAGAGGTTTTGGAAACTTTAAGCCAAAGAGCAGGAGACCGAGAAGGGCAAGAAACCCGAAGACAGGCGAGAAGGTTGAAGTGCCTGAAAAAAGAGTTTTGCACTTTAAGGTGGGCAAGGCCCTGAGAGAAGCAATGAACCCGAAGTAGCACTTCTCTTTCCCTAATTGTATTTTTCTTTTGAATCGATAATCTTTCTTGTTAAGGGAAGGGATGTTTCTGAAGATTTTCTGTCTGGAATTTTTGTCCCCAAAAAATCCGCTCAAATTCTCTATCCTCATCTGTTAGCAATTTTATGAATAATCCGGATTATACGAGTATTGCTTTTTTTGAAAGTCAAATATATACTTTAAATATGCAAGGTAAATATAAAGCATATATTAGGAACATGGAAAAGCCGATCCTGCAGGTAGTCAGTAAGGGTCAGTCCGCCCTTATTCTTGGTCCACGACAGACAGGCAAGACTACCTTGGTCAAAAAGTGCTTATCCGGCTTGAAGAATCTCATGGAATATCCTTTGCAGAATCCTGAAATCCGCATTGAGATGGAACGTGATCCTTCAGCCATTATCAGGCAGGTGCAGGCACGGATAGGCAAGCCCCCCATAATATTTATGGATGAGGCACAGAAGGTGCCTGAAGTCTTTGATAGCATCCAGTGCCTTATTGACGAGAAGAAGGGATCATTTATCATTACCGGCTCATCAGCCCGCAAGCTAAGAAGAAAAGGTGTAAATCTTCTGCCTGGCAGGATCAGGATATACAGGCTTGACCCAATGCAGTGGAACGAGTTTGGCTGGCTTAAAGACTCCGATGGAGGGATATTCCGCATACCGAATATCAATTCTATCAAAGAGTATTCATTCGAAAAGTCTCTCATCTTTGGCGCCCTTCCCGGCATTGTCAGCCTGTCAGACGACCGTGAACGTGCTGACCTGTTGAAGGCCTACACCCAAACATACCTCGAAGAAGAAATTAGGGCAGAGGCGCTGAGCAGGAAAATAGGACATTTCGGCCGTTTTCTTGAGCTGGCAGCCAGGGAGTCCGGCACCAATCCTAATCTAACAAAACTCTCTCTTGAATCAGGAGTCAGTGTCCCTACCATTAAGGAATATTACAATATTCTTGAGGACACGCTTATTGTTGAAAAAGTCGAACCATACCTCAAGAACGCACGGAAAAGGATCCTCACCTCACCAAGATATTATTTTTTTGACCTCGGGGTGCGAAATGCCCTTGCCCGGATACCATTGACTGAATCGTTGATTAATGTTGATAAAGGGAGGCTCTTTGAACATGCTGTCATCCTTGAGATCATCCGAAGGATAAGAGCAATGAATCTAGACTACAAAGTCAATTACTGGCGAACAGGCGCCGGTGCAGAAGTAGATTGTGTCATAGACACCGGCTCAACGGTCATTCCTGTTGAAATCAAGTCCGGATCAAAGGTCACATCCTCAGGGCTTCGCGGGCTTTCAAGTTTTATAGATACTTACAAAGAGAGGGTGAAGCAGGCATACGTTATTACCGACGGCAGAATGCCGGAGAAACTAACTGATAAAATAATGGCAATACCGTGGAGGTTTCTGTGAGGGGCAGTAGCTGCAAAATCGAACTCTTCCATCAAATGCACCCCTTGTGTTGTGCGTAATCATCAAACTATCTCGAAGGGAATGATGTGATTAAATCGAAAGATATAGAACGATGCAAGTAATAAATAATATTGTTTAAATTGGCAACGTTATATATAAATAGCGGATGAGGTTAAAGATTCCTATTTAATCATAGGGTAGATGACTTTTAAAGCTATGAAAAAATAGAAACCTCCTGTAAGAATAAGTTTATGGAAAAACAAAATTCTTAAGATAGGAGGTCCCCTGTTTATCATATATAATTAGTTTTCAATTTTAAAACTGCGGAAGATGGGTTAAAGTTCTTGGCCATTGGCAGGTTGTTCTTGAAGAAGAAACGTCTTAGGGTACTTTCCCCTTCCGCAGATTTTGAATGAGCCGAAATCCTTATACCAATCGCCATCAGGGGCTTCGGGCTCAGATTCCCGCCAGAGTTTCAGCTGGTAGAGATCCTCAGCAGTGATTTGTCGCTTCCTGAGCCGATCAAAAAGATGATCGCGCAGATCCGGAGGAAGATTGGTCCACTGAATCTTCGGCAACTCACTCTCCGAAAGTCATCCGGGCAAGTTGTTCCTTCAATTCCTGCTGTTCTTTCACATCTTTTGACTTGCTTAATCGATCCGCCAATTCAAAGAATCTGCGCCTCTCCTCCTCTTTCGCTTGCAGTCCGGTTTCAACGAGTTCTACGAGTATCCGATTCGCACTTACTTTTCGGTTTTTTGCCAAAGTCTTCACCCGTTTGGCCAGCGGAGAAGGGAGAGAGACGCTCTGGCGAACCGCTTTTTCAATTGTACCCATACAACAATTATACACCATTTTGCATCAGAATGCACCAGTTACATTCTGCAAGAAATTTGGGGAAAAAGACCTGATTGAACCCTGTCCGAAAGGTCTAATAGTGTTAACTACATATTAAAAACTGATACTCACAGTTACAAGCACTTTTAGTATTGGTGAAAATCGTATTCAAGACCTTTTCAGCCATAATGATGAAATTATTATCAAACATGCACATAGTATCAGGAAGCAAGACTTCCTCAATTCTCTAAATCGCAACTTCAAGGGCAATCTTGTCATATTCAACGTGAGGTATTTTTTTATCCTTTGTTTCTGTTATCTCAACAAGTCCGAGTTCTTGAAGATACGATATATCTTGTAGAACATTTTTAATATCCCTATTAACCATTTTTGAGAGCTCATATACAGAAGCAGGCTTTTTATCTTTTATTGCCTTAAGGAGTTCAAGTCGCTTTTCCGTAAGTACCTTTCGCATCTCTTTTAGGTTATTAAAGTAGATTGCTGTTTTTTTCTGGACAGTTTCTCCCTTTGACAGTTTCTCAAAAACCTCACCGGCTTCTTTTAAAGCATTATCAAGGCTCCTTATTTCGATTTTAACCCTTTTAATCCTCATCCCAATCACCTCCTCTTATTCTCTTTAACTCCGTTTTAAAGTCTCTCAATAAATTCCAGATGCTGCTAAATTTATATGCCGTTTCATTGGATCTATAATGCTTATGGTCCCCTTTACCCTCTGCATTGTCATACCCCAGAACTCTTTTACCGTCTTTAACATAGACTATCGAGTATTTAACACCAAATGGCTTATCGTCTGATTTTAGAACCTGCCATATTTTGGTTTCTACAATTTCATCACCTTTAATCTCTTTGGTATGGAGTATCTTGATTGCCCTCATAGTGGGTATTATATACCCACTACAAAAAAATATCAATAATCAAATGGAAAGATGGAAAATTATCAGGATAGCAATAATGTTTGTTTATACTCGAATTGCATAGCAATTAGAGGCAGGCTGGTTGTTGCTTTCTATGTGAACGCTTTCCCTTTAGCGAATGTCGATGGGGTGTTTGTAATAGGGAGTTACTGACATGGCGTTTAGATACTCAAAATCTGTCTTGTTGTGCGGCAGAATTATACTTAAAAGTACCAAAATAACCAAGCTCTGTTTTTCTTGATATTCTTCATTTTTTTAATGATTGATATGATGTCTCTTTGCAGGTGAATAGAATAAACAAATATCGTATTTATGCGACTTTTGAGTATATCCTGACTTCTTTTTCAAGACGCTCACCGAGCGCATCGGCAGTAACGTCAAGGTCGTATTGAGACTGCAAGCTGATCCAGAACTCTGAGGATGTTTCGAAGAACCGAGCAAGCCTGAGGGCGGTATCAGCAGTAATCCTTCTCTTTTCAAGGACTATTTCGTTTATTCTCCGGGCAGGCACCCCGATATTCAGGGCTAGTTTGTTTTGGCTCAAACCCATGGGCTTGAGAAATTCTTCAAGTAGAACTTCTCCCGGATGTACAGGATGTAATTTTTTCTTTTTCATATATTCACTCCTTAATGATAGTCGGTTATTTCGACATTATATGCAGTATTATCTTTCCATACAAAACAGAGCCGCCATTGGTCGTTAATTCTTATGCTATATTGTCCTTTCCGATTACCACCTAACTTCTCAAGTCTGTTTGACGGTGGTATTCTTAAATCATACATATTCTGTGCGTTGTTGAGCATCCTCAGTTTTCTTAGTGCAATTTGCTGTATGTCTCCTGGCAACTTTGCCGATCTTTCCCTGGAATATACCTTCTCAGTCTCTTTATCCCTGAAAGATTTGATCACTGTTTTATAGTATAACGATATGCGTTAAACGTCAAGAGTTAAATTCAAGCAGAGAAATAAGATGTCTCAAATTAAAAAAACGCCCGCCGGTTTATGCGGTCATTGAAAGCTTCTTCCTTACTCAGAATAAGGGGACAAAGGGTCAAATCTTCATTGTTTACAAGTGAAGCTTTGATTATAGTCAAGGCAGACTTTAAAAGATGATTTATTGGGCCTGAAATAGTTATGATACAAAGGTTAAATGTATAATGCAGAGAGAACATAGCAATGAAAGGTAAAGTCTATTTAGTAGGCGCCGGTCCGGGCGATATTGGTCTTCTCACCGTAAAAGGCCTGAGATGTCTGAAAAAGGCGGATGTGGTTGTTTATGATTTTCACCTGAATGCCCAGGTTCTGAATTATATCAACCATAATGCAGAATTCATATACGCAGGGAAACGCGGCGGCCATCATACCCTGACGCAGGACGAAATAAATGCCATCCTTTTAAAGAAGGCAAAGGAAGGCAAGAATATCTGCAGGCTGAAAGGCGGAGACCCCTTTATATTCGGGCGTGGAGGAGAAGAAGCTGAAGCATTATCAAGAGAGGGGATAGAGTTTGAAGTTGTGCCTGGTGTGAGCTCGTCTGTTGCAGCCCCTGCGTATGCCGGAATTCCATTAACCCACAGACTTATCTCATCTTCATTTGCTGTTATCCCCGGGTATGAAGATGTTACGAAAAAAGAGAGTACAATTGACTGGTCAAAGATTTCAACCGGCGTCGGGACCCTTGTATTTCTCATGGGGGTAAAAAACATGGACGTGATTACTGAAAAATTGATTGAGAACGGCCGTTCTCCCGACACCCCTGTTGCTGTAATCAGATGGGGCACAAGGTCTGACCAGAAAACAATTATCGGGACATTAAAAAATATTGTGGAACAGGTAAAAGAAAAACATATCAAACCGCCTGCTGTTATGGTAGTCGGAGATGTGGTGAAACTTAGAGACTCCCTGAAATGGTATGAGAAAAAACCAATGTTCGGCTACAGGATACTTGTGACAAGGGAATACATGGAAGGGTTTGAATTATTAGATGAACTCGGGGCAGAGATAATTGAATTTCCAACGATTGAGATTGTTCCTCCGGAAACATATGATGAGCTTGATCTCTCAATAGATAAAATAAATACTTATAACTGGATCATCTTTACAAGCAGAAATGGCGTTAAATATTTTTTCAAAAGGTACTTTGAAAAAAATAAGGATATCAGGGATTTAAAGGGGATACATATCTGTGCTATCGGCATCAGAACAGCTCAGGAGATACAGAAATACGGCATGAAGGTTGATTTAATTCCTGAAGAGTTCCGCGCTGAAGGACTGATTGAGGCATTTGCAAAAGAGCAAAGAGCAAAGAGCAAAGAGCACAGTGCACTCTTAAAAGGTATGCGGTTTCTTCTTCCGAGGGCTGAGAAGGCGAGAGAAATATTTCCGGAAAAGGTGAGGGAAATGGGCGGTGAGATAGATGTGCCTGTAACATACAGGACAGTAAAACCGGAATCCCGCGGGAAGAGACTCAGGAGGTTTCTGAAGGAAGGACGGATTTCGATTGCCACTTTCACAAGCGCAGCAACCTTTAATAATCTCAGGGAGATAATGGGAGAAGATGCAGAAGCGCTCCTTAAGGGTGTAACCATAGCAGTCATCGGACCTGTCACAGCTAAGGCTGTTGAAAAAGCAGGACTCCATGTTGATATAATGCCGAAAGAGGCAACCATAGGGGCAATGATAGAGGAGATAATCAAATGGACAGGAGAAAAAGCTAAAAGAGCAACAAAGGATATGAGCAAAAAACCCGATGAGCCTTCCTGAAATAGATACACTCGCATTTTTTTTAATCAATAAAAATCTCCAGAACAGCCTCTTTGATATTTTAATGCCCTTTATAACGGATAAGTCTTATCTGATTTTCATGCCTCTTTTTTTATTGCTCTTTTTTAAAGACAGGGAAAAGGCGCTCATAGCCTTAATATTGGGGATAGTCTCTCTATTGATCGCTGACTGGTCCGGTAACATTCTCAAACATTCTTTTGAACGCATAAGACCGTGCGATGCGCTCGACGGTGTGAGGCTTCTTGCAGGATGCGGAAAATCTTTTTCAATGCCTTCAAATCACTCTGTAAATGCTTTTGCTTTTATCTCTCCGCTTTGTATGCTCCTGAAAAACAGGATGCGATATGCCTTTGTTGCTGTTGCAATCCTTGTCGGGTTTTCAAGGGTTTATATCGGAGTTCATTATCCTTCAGATACTATTGCAGGAGCATTGCTCGGGGTGATGTTAGGGATATCCGTTGTTCAATTTTATCACTGGTCATCTGAAAGGTTTAAAGAAAAACCGGAGACAACTATACTTTTTGTTTTTCTCCTGTCGCTCTCTCTCTTCCGGATATATTATATCCAGAACGGACCAATGGATTTAAGTCCTGACGAGGCCCATTACTGGGAATGGTCTCGCAGGCTCGACCTGAGTTATTACTCGAAAGGCCCGATGATAGCATACCTGATCTATCTTGGAACTTCTTTGTTCGGCGATACTGTTTTTGGCATAAGGTTCATGGCTGTTCTTTTTTCAGCGTTAAGCAGTATTCTCATGTACAGTCTCGGGAAGAAAATGTATGATGAAAAAGTCGGGCTTTTTTCAGCCATTATGATCCAGATCATCCCTCTTTTTTCAACATATGGTATCTTTTTTACGATAGATTCACCTTTTATTTTCTTCTGGATATCATCTCTGTTTTTATTCCGGGAAGCAGTCAATCAATCTCAAATCTCTCGCCACAGCGAGTCGCCTGAGGCGACAAATCTCAAATCTCAGAAATACTGGCTTCTCCTCGGCCTGTCCATCGGTCTTGGTTTGTTGACAAAATACACCATGGCCTTTTTCTATTTATGCGCATGTTTATTCCTGGCGCTTTCTGCAGAAAAGAGAAGGCTCTTATTAACAATAGGACCATATATTGCATTGATTATCAGCCTTATAGTTTTCAGTCCTGTGATGCTGTGGAATGCACAGCACGATTGGGTTACGCTGAAACATACCGCAGGGCAGGCACACATAGCGCAAGGCATTCAGTTATCCCTGAAAAGTTTTGCTGAATTCATGGGTTCTCAACTCGGCGTAATAACGCCCCTTTTGCTCATGCTCATGATTATTTCAGTCCTTAAGCTCAGAAAAGAGCAGGAAGGTTCTTATCTCTTCTGGTTTTCGATCCCTGTGCTTGCATTTTTCCTTTTCAAGAGCATTCAGGCAAAAGTGCAGGCGAACTGGGCATTGCCCGGATATATAGCAGGAATTATATCCTTTAGCGCTGTTTATTTGAGAAGATTTGATACTGATGGAAAGGGGAAGAAAATCCTCGTAACCGCTTCTCTTATTCTGTCTCTTATAATAACTTCAATGGCTCATTATCCCTCTATGCTGGACCTGCCTGCTAAACTTGATCCTGCATCGAGGGTTCAAGGCTGGGAGGCGCTTGGAGAAGAGGTTGCGAGAATATATGAGCAGATGTCTTCAGCAAATCCTGTGTTTATATTTTCTGACAGATATCAGGTATCGAGTGAGCTTGCTTTTTATGTTAAAGGGCATCCTGTAACCTACTGCATAAATCTCGGCCGCAGGATGAACCAGTATGATATCTGGCCCGGACTTCATAACCTGCGTCATTATGATGCAATCTTTGTCAGTATCGGAGATAACAGGTTGCCGGAAGAAGTAGCTGCCTCTTTTGATAAGGTTGAGAAAAAGGTTTACACAGCTTATACTAAAAAACATGCTGTAATCAGGGATTATTCGATATTTATGTGCTATGGTTTTAAGGGATTAAAGGAAGCGAGACCGGAGGCCTATTAATGACCCTTTCAGTAGTCATACCTGTTTACAATGAAGAAGAGAATATTCGGCTGCTGCATGCAAAACTGAAGGAAGCGCTGGTTATTCTTGACAATGAATACGAAATACTTTTTGTGGATGACGGCAGCAACGATAGAACACTTTCTATGCTTGAGGAGATTCAGGCAGGTGATAAGCGTGTAATAGTCCTGAGTCTGAGACGCAATTTCGGACAGACTGCAGCGTTTGCAGCAGGATTTGATTTTGCACGAGGGGATGTTATTGTGACAATGGACGGTGATTTACAGAATGACCCCGCTGATATACCAAAGCTCCTTGAACGCATAAAAGACCATGACCTTGTCAGTGGCTGGAGGAAAAAAAGGAAAGACCCGTTTTTCACAAGAAGGCTGCCTTCCATAATGGCAAACTGGCTGATAAGTAAAGTAACAGGTGTGAAGCTCCATGATTATGGATGTTCATTGAAGGCATACAGAAGGGATGTGATAAAAAATCTGAAGCTCTATGGAGAGATGCACCGGTTTATACCTGCTGTTGCAAGCTGGTATGGTGTCCGCATTGCTGAGGTTGAAACTGTTCATCATTCGAGAATGCATGGCAAATCAAAGTATGGTATTTCACGAACACTGAAAGTTGTCCTGGATTTAATTACAGTAAAATTTCTCCAGAGTTTTTCTACAAAGCCGATCCAGTTTTTTGGCCCTGTCGGTGTATTCAGCGGCTTCCTCGGTTTTCTCATATCTTTATATCTTACGGTCGACAAGATATTTTTTGGCCATGATATTGGAGGCAGGCCGCTCCTTTTGCTTGGAGCCCTCCTGATTATCGTCGGCATCCAGCTTATAGGGATGGGACTGTTGGGAGAAATGCTCGTTAGGGTTTATCACGAAAGTCAGAGAAAACCAATCTACGTTATTAAAAAGATCATTGGCCCCGAAAGTAAATAATATATTCCTCCTCATTTTAAAGCTTTCGGTGAGCTCTGTGCTCCTATATGTTGTTTTATCGAAAACAGGAATCGATCGTGTTTTATCAACGATAAGGGGCATGAGTATTTCAGCCTTTATCTTTGCTGTGCTGCTGTATATTGTTGCCCAATTCGTGTCTACATTCAGGTGGAAGCTCCTTCTGCCGGAAGGCCCGGATATCAAGAAGCTGTTTTCCTTAACCATGATAGGATCCTTCTTTAACACTCTGCTTCCAGGGATAATTGGAGGGGATGCGGTTAAAGGTTTTTATCTTTACCGGGCAACAGGGAATGCAGGTCTTGCCTTTGCTTCTATTTTTATGGACAGATACCTTGGCTTTGCGGTTTTGATCGCAATAGGCGCCATTGCTTACCCCTTTGGGTACGGATATATTCAGGGGTCCCGTATAGAGTGGATCCTGCCGGCTATAGTTTTTTCCTTTATTATCGGAAGCCTGCTTTTTTTTGCCCTGCGTATCGGGCAAAGAATAAGGTTTTTCTCAGAATTTTATAATTATTTCCAGGCATATCGAAATCAGAAAGCGGTTATCAGAAAAGCAGTGGCATTGTCAGTTTTGGTTCAACTTACAGGCATGTTTGCCGTGTATATTCTTGCGCTCGGACTTGGAGAGCATATACCTTTCCTTGCTTTCCTGGTTTTTTTGCCGCTCATAATACTGTTCACTACGCTGCCTGTATCTATTTCCGGCCTGGGAGTAAGAGAAGGCGCTTTTGTGCTTTTTTTCGGACTTATTGGAATAAAGCCTGAGGTTGCGACTGCCATTTCCTTATTATGGTTTCTTGCAGTCTCAACAGGCAGTCTTTTAGGTTTGCTTGAATATATCAAATACAAAAAAGAAATAGGGAATATTGAAATGAGATGAACAGGCAAAGGAGGAAGAAAGATGTTCTTTAATAATAAAGGAGAGTTGATATGAAACTGAAATTCCTTGGTGGAGCGAGGACTGTTACAGGATCCTGTTTTTACATTGAGTGTAATGATCTCAGGATTCTTGTTGACTGTGGTATGCATCAGGGGGAGGATGCAGATGAGGTAAACAGGGCTGTTTTTGAATTTCAGCCTGAAGACGTCGATTATATTTTTATCACCCATGCGCATATAGACCACTCAGGCATGCTCCCAAGGGTTGTTAAAGATGGTTTTCAGGGCAGAATCATTACAACATCTGCAACAAGGGATCTTCTCGAGATGATGCTTTATGATTCAGCAAATATACAGGAGAACGATGCAGCGTGGCTTTCCAGAAAGGCTGTCAGGGCCGGGAAACCTGCTGTTCTCCCCCTTTATACTACAGAAGATGTAAGTAATGTAATCCCGCTTTTTGATATAAAACCATATGACCAGATATTTCATCTTGGCAGCGGCATCAAATACAGATTCCTTGACGCAGGCCATATACTTGGTTCAGGCACCCTTGAATTATGGTATCAGGATAGCGGGAAGGAAAAGAAAATTGTATTTTCCGGAGATATAGGCAAGAAAGGCAATCCAATCATCAGAGACCCGTTAACCCCTGTTCAAGCAGATTTCATAGTTATGGAATCAACCTATGGCAACAGGCTGCATAAACCCATGAAAGACAGCATCAATGAACTGGCAGATGCGATAAAGGCAACATTCAAAAAAGGAGGGAATGTCTTCATTCCTTCTTTTGCAGTTGGAAGGACACAGGACCTGCTTTATATCCTGAATAACCTTGTAAGAGAAAAGAGGCTGAAAACTATTCATGTCTATCTTGACAGTCCGCTTGCAGAAGAGGCAACGAAAGTATATCTTGCACATCCTGAATGTTTTGACGATGAGGCAAGGAAATTCTTTTCCAGAAAGAATTTCGACAGCGCTATCAAATTGCATTTTGTAAAGAGCGTTAAGGATTCAATGGCATTGAACAAAAGAAAATCAGGCATCCTTGTGATTGCCGGCAGCGGCATGTGCGATGGCGGAAGGATACGGCATCATCTGAAGCATAATCTCTGGAGATCTGAGTGCAGTGTTATATTCGTCGGGTTTCAGGGACAGGGCACCCTCGGAAGAAAGATTGTGGATAGAGCAAAATTTGTTCAGATCCTCGGAGATGACATAGCTGTTAATTCATCTGTCTTTACAATAAATGGTTTTTCTGCACATGCAGATCAGGCAGAACTTATCGGATGGCTGTCATGTTTTAAGAATTCTCCTGAAGTATTTATAGTGCATGGTGAAGAAGAAGTGTCTATTTCTTTTGGAGAGGTAATAAAAGAGAAATTTGGATTCAAAACGCATGTTCCTGAAAAAGGCGAGGTTTTCGAGCTTTAGATAAAAAAGAGATTTTTCGCAGAAATATTCTAAAATAATACTATGAAGGCAAAGAAAAACCTTATTATTGTCGGTGATAGAGTCCTCGTAGAACCTGATGAAGGTATGGATAAAACCAGCGCCGGACTTTATCTGCCTGCAACTGTTCGGGAGAAAGAAAAAGTGCTTGGCGGCTATGTAGTAAAAACAGGCCCTGGTTATCCAGTCGCAGATCCTACTGTTTCAGAAGAACCCTGGGCCTTAAGCAAGAAAAAAGAAGTTAAATATGTTCCTCTTCAGGCGACCGAGGGAGATTATGCGATCTTCCTGAAAGAGGCTGCTGTTGAGATTCAGTTTGAAGACAAAAAATACCTGATCGTCCCCCACACCGCTATCCTTGCTCTTGTCCGTGTTGAGATAACAGAAGGAGAATCAGAGAATTAGGTTGTTTTTTTATCGTTATCTGCACCCAATTCGATGATCCTTTTTGCATATTCATCTTTAAGGGTTCTCAAATGCTCTGTATCGATTGCGCCTTTCCAGGTTACTATCTCTGTGAACCTCTTTGGTATGGAAACTGAATTTGGATTGAAACCTGTAGCAAATCTCGTCTTCCACCGAAGCTTCTGGATATGACGTGATACATCAGACATTTTCTCAGCGAGATCTTTGTATCCGACAGAATCCAGACACCGGCCGAGCAGTTCGTCATTGTAAACACCGCGGGCGAAAAGGCAAGATACCATTGATGTGAGAAAAACGCGCCCTTGTTCATCTTTTATGAGAAAATCAGCAGCCTTGCCGGCATTCTTCTCACCCGGCTTCTGGTCATAGGAATACCCGGCTGAATCGAGATGGGAATGTCTGAAGCCAAGGGCCTGTGAGGTAAAGAACGTTTCTCCTGTTGCATATCCGGCCATCTCCTGTCCAAGGACACAGGCAAAGTCTTTTCCATTGTACTGTTCGGCAGCAGCCAAGGTCCCTTTGCTCAGGGTCTGATAGAATTCATTTGTTCCCATCGCAAGGTGCTGCATCGCCTCCTTGTATCCTTCGGCGTATCCGAATTTCAGCGGAACAATCGTCTCTGATTCTGAGATAATCCCCTTTTCAAGAGCTTCTGTTGCCCAGGCAAGGGCCACTCCTGAAGACATGACATCAAGCCCCATCCTCTCAACCACGTCCATGATATCAAGCACTCTGAAACAGTCGAGCACACCGAGCATGGAGCCTGTTGCAAAAATAGGCTCGTGGTCATATGCCACCTGACGGTACAGGTACCTGTTCTCTTCGGAGAACCGCTCGCGAACAAAACCGATATGTATACAGCCAACCGGGCATCCCGAGCAGGCGTTATTGCGGAGCAGCGCTACTTCAGCAAATTTCTCGCCTGAGATGCCTGCGATATTCGGATCAGATGTCTGCTGGAGATTCCTGACCGGCAGGGCCTTGATGTCGTTCAGTGCGATCACATTAACCGGGGTTCCGAGATTATGGTATTTGCTCATCATGTCTGTATCCGTGAGCTGTTTATGGACTTCCTCAAATATCTTCGGATAGTCCTTGTTTTCCGGAAGAGGAAATGATGCATCTCCCTGTATGGCGATACCCTTGAGATTTTTCACACCCATGACTGCTCCGCTTCCGAGCCTTCCGAAGTGTCTGTAAGTGTCTGCGTTTATACACGCCATGGGGGAGCCCTTTTCTCCGGCAGGGCCGATGCGGAGAATGCTCCGGTGTCCCGAGCCTCTGAACATATGGCGAAGGTATTTCCCTGTGGCAAATATATCCATGCCCCACAGGTAGTGGACTTCTTTTATCTCAATGTGGCGGGATCCCAGAGATATGCATACCGGTCTCGCTGCCTTTCCGGTAATTACAAGCGCATCCAGATCGGCAAACCTGAGCGTAAGGGCTGATCGGCCGCCTGCATGGCTTTCAGCATACTGATTGTGGTAAGGGGACTTAAAGGCGCATACGGTCTTGCTCATAAGCGGAAAATATCCGGTCAATGGCCCGATGGCAAAAATAAGAGGCTGTTCCGGGTCATCCCATGGTTTGTCTGTCTGTCCATATTTGTTGAACAGGAGTGCAGCAAGACCGCTTCCGCCGGCAACCTCATTCCTTCCACCGACTTCGACAATAGTGCTACGACCCGAAGTAAGGTTAATTGTCAGGACTCTGAAAAAATCGCGGATCATGACTGCGCCTCCTCTGCTGTTTCACCTTCAACAGGCTCTGCCGCAACTTCTTTCATCTCTATGCAGTCGTGGGGACAGTATTTCACGCAGCGGCTGCAATGTATGCAGACAAAGGGCTCTGAGGTAAGATCAAGATAGATGGCATCAACAGGGCACGCCTTTGCACATTCACCGCAGCGGATGCAGAGCTTCTTTCTTACAACAACGCCTCCTCCCTTTCTCTGTGAATAGGCGCCGGTCGGACATGCATTAACGCAAGGGGCAGGGTTGCACGCAAGACAGTTCCTCGCTTCAAAGCCTGTCGAAAGCCCCCCTGACGTGCTGATGCGTATCCCTGCGGTATCCCAGGAAAGCCTCTTATGTACAAGGCGCGCGCAGGCCAGAGAGCAGGAATGGCAGCCTATGCAGCGTTCCATTCTCGGTGTAGTCAGAATTTTCATGTATCAGAACCTCCTTAAACTCCTGCTGCTGATAATGCAGCGCTGACTATCGCAAGAGCCTCTTCGTGGATCTTCTGCAGATGCCCTTCACCCAGAAAGCTTTCTGCATAGAGTTTATAAATATCCTCTGTGCCTGAAGGTCGCGCGGCAAACCATCCGTTTTGCGTGATGACTTTTAGCCCTCCGATTTCAGCATTATTCCCTGGAGCGCGGGTCAGTTTCGAAATAATTGTCTCTCCTGCAAGCTCATGGGCTGTAACCATATCAGGAGAGAGCTTTTTGAGTATTGCTTTCTGTGCCGGCGTAGCAGGCGCATCTATCCGGATATATGATGGCCTCCCAAATCGATCTTCAAGATCTTTATAAAGTTCGGCCGGGTCTTTGCCTGTCCTGGCTGTTATCTCACAGGCGAGGAGGTCCATTATGATGCCGTCTTTGTCTGTTGTCCAGACAGTCCCGTTCTTCCTGAGGAAAGAAGCGCCTGCGCTCTCTTCACCGCCAAACCCGTAGGAACCGTCTAAAAGTCCGTCAACAAACCACTTGAACCCGACAGGCACCTCGTAAACTTTTCTTCCGAGGGCTTCAGCAACCCTGTCGATCATTGATGTAGAAACAAGGGTCTTGCCGACTGCAGCGTCTTTGCTCCAGCGAGGCCTGTTCTGGAAGAGATACCATATTGCAGCAGACAGATAATGGTTAGGGTTCATAAGTCCTGCACGTTTTGTTACGATTCCATGACGGTCGGTATCCGTATCATTTCCGAAAGCGATATCAAATTTATCTTTGAGCTGGATCAGGCCGGCCATGGCATAAGGCGAGGAGCAGTCCATCCTTATCCTGCCGTCCCTGTCAACGGTCATGAAGGAGAAAGTCGGATCGATTATTTCATTAACAACTTTCAGTTTCAGGCTATAACGCTCAGCAATTGGATTCCAGAAATCGATTGAGGATCCGCCAAGGGGATCTGCGCCTATGCTAAGACCTGCCTTAGTAATGATTTCCATATCTATGATGTTTCCAAGGTCTTCAACATAAGGCGATATGTAATCATACTCTTTAATGAATTCAGTTTTTATCGCTGTTTCAAAGGGGACTCTCCTTACACCCTTTAGTCCTCTTAACAGTAATTCGTTGGCTCTCTCTTCAATCACTTTTGTTGCTGCTGTGTCGGCAGGCCCGCCATGCGGAGGGTTGTACTTGATTCCGCCGTCCTCAGGCGGATTATGAGAAGGGGTAATGACCACGCCGTCAGAACGTCCCTTGCTCCCCCGTACCTTCCGGTTATAAGTCAGGATCGCATGGGAGATTACCGGTGTCGGTGTATACCGTAATCCTTTCTGTATAAGAACGTTTATTTTATTTGCGGCAAAAACCTCGATCGCGCTTGAAAAAGCCGATTCAGACAGTGCATGGGTATCCATCCCGAGGAATAAGGGGCCTTTGATTCTATTTGCTTTCCTGTATTCGCAGATAGCCTGGCTTACAGCAAGAATATGAGCTTCATTAAAACTGCTTTTCAGAGACGATCCCCTGTGACCCGAGGTTCCAAATGCAACGCGATGGGTCGCCTGTGAGACATCAGGTTTGTATGTATAATAGGCTGCAACAAGCCGGGGGATGTTTTCAAGTATCGACTGTGGAGCCGGTTTCCCGGCGAGTTCATGGAGTTTCACTGTTTTGTATTCCTCAATAATATAAATTTGAAAATAAATAACTCCCCCTCGCCCCCTCTTAATTTAAGAGGGGGTTGGGGGCGTTATTTAAATTATTGCTTAACTACCTTCGAAATGCCTTTCTGCCGGCGAACCTTGCTGAACCGCCCAGTTCTTCTTCTATGCGCAGCAACTGGTTGTATTTCGCTATCCTGTCTGTGCGGCTTGCAGAACCTGTCTTGATCTGACCTGCGCCGGTGGCGACAACAAGATCAGCGATAAAGGTATCCTCGGTCTCACCCGACCGGTGCGATACCACCGAAGTATAGCCGGCAGATGCAGCCATACTCATGGCATTGAGCGTCTCGGTTAAGGTGCCGATCTGATTTACTTTAATGAGGATTGAGTTGGCAACTCCTTCCTTTATGCCTCTGGCAAGCCGTCCGGTATTCGTCACAAACAGATCATCTCCGACGATCTGTATTTTTTGACCGAGGACATCTGTCATAAGTTTCCAGCCTTTCCAGTCATCCTCAGCCATGCCGTCTTCTATTGATATGATCGGATACTGTTTCACCCAGTTCGCCCAGAAATCGACCATTTGCTCAGATGTCCGCTCGCTTTTATCAGACTTCCTGAATATGTATTTTTTCCTGCCTTTGTCATAGAATTCGCTCGCAGCAGGGTCCAGCGCCAACCCAACATCCTTGCCCGCGCTGTAGCCGGCCTTTGTGATCGATTCAAGAATGACCTCGATAGCCTCTTCATTGGATCTTAGATTGGGTGCAAACCCGCCTTCATCACCTACTGATGTTGAATAGCCTTTCTTTTTCAGCACACCCTTTAATGTATGAAAAATCTCGGCTCCCATGCGCAGGGCTTCAGAGAAATTCGGAGCGCCGTATGGCGCCACCATAAATTCCTGAGGGTCCACTGAATTGTCCGCATGTGCGCCGCCGTTGAGGATATTCATCATCGGCACCGGCAGGACAGAGGCTGATACTCCGCCAAGGTAACGGTAAAGAGGCATCGCATAAAATATTGCAGAAGCCCGTGCAACAGCCATGGATACTGCAAGGACAGCATTTGCACCAAGTTTCCCCTTGTTCTGTGTGCCGTCAAGAAGTATCATCTTGCGGTCAATCCCTTCCTGGTCTCCTGCATCCATACCAAGGACAGCTGCAGAGATTTTGTTGTTTATATTATGCGCTGCCTTGCGGGTTCCTTTACCGAGATACCTTGTCTTTTCACCGTCTCTCAGTTCAACAGCTTCATGTTCGCCTGTAGAAGCGCCGGATGGTACGGCTGCCCTGCCCATACTGTAGTCTTCAAGCCAGACATCAGCTTCAACAGTAGGGTTCCCCCTCGAATCGAGGATTTCTCTTCCAACAACTCTTATGATCTTGGCCATAGTGTTTCTCCTTGAATTAAGAAGTTAAGAGATTATCCAAAAATGAATGTTTTCTATTGAATTCTATCATGATTTGTTAAGCATGTCTATCGACTTTAGTCTGACTGAATATTCATTCTTTTATGATGGAAGTTTGAATATATGCAACAAATGAAAAATAATAATTTCGTTTGGCTTGAACATACTATGCTTCTGGTATAATTGAGGCAGTATACTAATCGCCTGTATAAGCTGATCATTGCATCGGAGATTAACAGTGATATGAAAAGTGCCGGAGGGGCAATTGACCAATCGATACGTGAATACTGCAAACGGATATGGAAAATTAAATCACTAAATGAAAAATAGCAAGAAATGACTTCAAGGATATTTCGTGCATGCAGCGATGCATTGAACAGAAACAGGGGAAGCAGTTTCCCGCTTGGCGCAACAGTCTGCCCCGGGGGTGTAAATTTCAGCGTCTTTTCCAAGAACGCCACTGCAGTGGAATTGCTCCTCTTTGATAAGGCGGACGATCCCAAACCTTTCCTAAAGGCGCCTTTCAATCTGAAGGAAAACAAAACCTATCACTACTGGCATGTTTTTGTACCTGATATTATGGCAGGGCAGATATATGCCTACCGCGTCTCCGGACCTTTTGAACCTGAACGCGGCATGCGTTTTGACCGGCAGAAGATTCTCCTTGATCCATATAGCAAGGCTGTTGTTATTCCTGAAACTTATAACAGGTTTCTGATGAGCAAACCAGGAGACCATACTGCTTCATCCATGAAAAGTGTTGTTGTAGATACAAGCTTATATGACTGGGGGGGAGATACGCAGCTCAAACGGCCCTTTACACAGACTATTATCTACGAAATGCATGTGCGGGGATTCACCTGTCATCCAAACTCCGGAGTCCCTCCTGAGAAAAGCGGCACGTATGCCGGATTGATCGAAAAGATACCTTATCTCCAGGATCTCGGCATCACAGCAGTTGAGCTCCTCCCTGTCTATCAGTACGACGAACAGGACGCCCCGCCCGGTTTTAAAAATTACTGGGGTTATGCTCCGGTCTCGTTCTTTGCACCGCATGCAGCATACAGTTCGCAGAAGGACCCGCTCGGCCCTATGAATGAATTCCGTGACATGGTGAAAGCGCTTCACCGGGCAGGCATCGAAGTGATCCTTGATGTTGTCTATAATCATTCTGCCGAGGGCAATCACCTCGGGCCGACCTTATGCTTCCGCGGTTTCCAGAACGATGCATATTATATCCTTGAAGAAAATAAAGCAAGCTATGCCAATTATACAGGCTGCGGTAATACTTTCAATGCAGGCAACCCTTTTGTGCGCCGCATGATCATCGACAGCCTCCATTACTGGGTTGAGGAGATGCATGTGGACGGCTTTCGTTTCGACCTTGCCTCGATCCTGTCACGCGATGAATATGGCCGTCCTCTTGAGAATCCACCTGTCCTCTGGGATATAGAAACCGACCCGGCTCTCGCCGGCATAAAGCTTATCGCAGAGGCATGGGATGCGGCAGGCCTCTACCAGGTAGGCACCTTCATCGGTGACAGCTGGAAGGAATGGAACGGCAAGTTCCGCGATGATGTGCGAAGCTTTCTAAGGGGCGACCCCGGAATTATATCCCGCTTTGCATCACGTCTGCTCGGAAGCCCTGACCTTTACGGTCACCAGGAGCAGGAGGCGGAACAGAGCATAAATTTTATTACCTGCCACGACGGATTTACGCTCAACGACCTCGTCTCTTACAACAAAAAACATAACGAAGCAAACGGTGAAAATAACATGGACGGTTCGGATAACAACATTAGCCGGAACTACGGGGTTGAAGGCCCCACGTATGATCCGGAAATCGAAAGGCTCCGCAACCGGCAGGTGAAAAACTTCAATACTATCACTCTCCTTGCAGCCGGCACGCCGATGCTCCTTATGGGAGACGAGGTGAGGAGGACCCAGGGCGGTAATAACAATGCATACTGCCAGGACAGCAGGATAAGCTGGTTCGACTGGGATCTTCTTACGAAACATGCTGATATACACCGGTTTGTCAAACACCTCATAAGATCCCGTCTCAGGCGTGACATGGCGGTTGAGGATCAGGACCTGACCCTTAGTCAGCTCCTTCAGCAGTCACGAATTCAGTGGCATGGCGTAAGGCTTAATGAGCCGGACTGGGGCGATGAATCACACAGCATTGCCCTGACTGCATGGAGCCTCAGAGGCAGGTTTATCATCCACGTAATGATCAATGCCTATTGGAAGCCTCTTGAATTTGAGATCCCGCCGGTGCCTGAAGAGTTTAATAAAAGATGGTACCGGTGGATCGACACCTATCGTGAATCTCCCGATGACATCTGCACCATTGACAGAGCATGTGTGATCAAAGATTCATCGTATCTTGTTCAGCCGCGGTCTATTGTGTCATTAATTGCTGTGGCACAGATGAAAAATGGGTTCAAATCGGCTAATAAATAGAGGGAACTTGATAAAAAATAAAACACTTTATCAGAGATAGTAACTCCCCCCAACCCCCTCTTAAGCTAAGAGGGGGCGAGGGGGAGTTATGGAAACTTGTACGGCTACTTATGAATTCATTAGTAACAAGGAGGAGAGAATTATGATTGAAGCACGAAGTGACAGATATATTGAGCATCTAATAAGCGCAATTGTCCTCCTCGTTCTTATTGCAGGCTGTTTTTTTGTCCTCAGACCCTTCATATCCGCTCTGTTATGGGCAGTAATCCTATCTTTCTCGACTTGGCCTGTCTTCAAGTGGTGGACATATGTTCTCAAAGGGAGAAAGACACTTGCAGCGACTATAATGACATTATTGCTTGCCGGCATCTTCGTAATCCCGGTTCTGGTAATAGGGTTGAGTTTTGCAGACGAGGCAACTAATCTCATTGCCCGAATACGCCAGTCCTTCGAAGCAGGCTTGCCTCCTTTGCCTCAATGGGTCGAAAAACTGCCATTCATAGGGTCAGATCTTCATCAGCGCTGGCTGGAATGGACAACTGATAAAACACAATTTGAAAACTTCATAGGCCCTTATCTTAAGCAGATCAGAACATATATTTTCACAGGCACGCCGGTTATAGCGCAGGCTTTGTTCCAGATACTCCTGAGCATTACTGTCTGTTTTTTCTTTTATCGTGACGGCGAGGAAACAGAACAGAGTCTTGAGAGTTTTTTGAAGAAAATTGCAGGGGAACGCGCTGAGAGACTCATAAAGGTAGCTGCGGACACTACAAAGAGCGTTGTATATGGAATCATAGGCACTGCTGTTGTTCAGGCCGTACTTCAAACAATCGGATTTTTTATAGCCGGTATCCCGGGTGCACTTGTATTTGGTTTGCTGACCTTCTTTTTTTCTCTCATTCCTATGGGGCCCCCGCTCATCTGGATACCGGCAACGATATGGCTCTTTTACACGGAGTCCGTTGTCTGGGGAATTTTCATGGCGGTATGGGGCATGTTTGTTGTAAGCGGAGTGGATAATATTGTCAAACCTTATCTGATCAGCCGCGGAGGCAACCTTCCGTTCATACTCATTCTTCTCGGCGTGCTCGGTGGAGTTATAGCTTTTGGTTTTATCGGTGTCTTTCTCGGGCCGACACTGCTTGCAATCGGATATTCCCTGATATCTGAATGGTCTTCAAGGAAAGAAAGCGCTGAAACCGAAGAGACAGCGGTCTGAAAATATTAATTCCTCAGGCACATATGCGGGCAATAGGATATAATTGCATCCTGAAGAATCATAAGTATTTTATAAGGAGGGCAATGCGATGCTGGATAAGACAAATCCGATTGATACAACTGCATGGAAAAAACTGACAGCTCATTTTAAAACAATGAAAAGCAGACACATGAGGGAAATGTTCCGGAAGGATCCGCAGAGGTTTTTGAAATTTTCCATGATGTTTGAAGATATAACAGTAGACTTTTCAAAAAATATCCTTTCAGGCAAAACACTGAAACTCCTCCTTGAACTTGCACGGGAATGCAGAGTCCAGAATGCGATTGAAGAGATGTTCAGCGGTGAAAAAATCAATGAGACCGAAGGCCGCGCTGTACTTCATGTTGCACTCAGGAACCGTTCGAACGCTCCCATATATGCTGACGGCATTGATGTAATGCCTGAAGTAAATGCAGTTCTTGAACAAATGAAGGGTTTCTCAGACAAGGTCATCAGTGGCGAATGGAAAGGGTATACCGGGAAGCCTATTACTGACATTGTGAACATCGGTATCGGCGGCTCTGACCTCGGCCCTCTTATGGTTACCGAAGCATTGCTTCCATACAGAAAACCTCACATCCGTGTCCATTTTGTTTCTAATGTTGACGCAACTCACATTGCAGAGACATTAAAGAAACTGTCAGCGGAGACCTCTCTCTTCATGATCGCTTCCAAGACCTTTACTACTCAGGAAACCATGAAAAATGCCTGTACTGCAAGGGAATGGTTTCTTCGTGCTGCACGTGATGAATCCTTCATAAAAAACCATTTTATAGCAATCTCTACCAATATACAGGAGGTTGAGAGATTCGGGATAGACCCTGCGAACATGTTCAGGTTCCGGGACTGGGTTGGAGGCAGATATTCACTCTGGTCGGCGATCGGTCTATCCATTGCCTGCTCCATAGGCTTTGAAAACTTCGTTGAACTGCTCGATGGCGCTCATGCCATGGACATGCATTTCAGGCGCAGTCCTTTTGAAAAGAATATCCCGGTTATCCTCGCTTTGATCAGCATCTGGTACAATAATTTCTTCGGAGCTGAAACAGAGGCAATACTCCCCTATGACCAGTATATGCACAGGTTCCCCGCGTATTTCCAGCAGGGCAACATGGAGAGCAACGGAAAATCTGTGGACAGGACAGGGCAACAGATGAATTACCAAACAGGGCCTGTCATCTGGGGCGAGCCGGGTACAAACGGCCAGCATGCCTTTTACCAGCTTATTCATCAGGGGACAAAACTGATTCCATGCGACTTTATAGCGCCGGCTCTAAGCCACAATCCCATCGGCGATCACCATGCAATATTGCTGTCCAATTTTTTTGCACAGACAGAAGCGCTCATGAAAGGCAAGACATACGATGAAGTAATTGCGGAACTCAGGGCATCAGGGATGAGCGATGAAAAGATAAAATTGCAGGCGCCTTTCAGAGTCTTTAAGGGTAACAGACCGACCAATTCGATATTCTTCAGAAAGCTTACACCCAGGACATTGGGAAGCCTTATAGCAATGTATGAGCACAAGATATTTGTTCAGGGAGTTATCTGGAATATATTCAGTTTCGACCAGTGGGGGGTTGAACTCGGCAAGCAACTTGCAAAGAAAATACTTCCTGAGCTTTTTGATAAAAATAACGTGTCTTCGCATGATTCGTCGACAAACGGACTGGTCAATACATTTAAGAGATTGAAAGATTCATAGCATGAAGACATAGAGGAGGTTAATCATGGCGTTGCCGCAGAATAAGACGAAGATCGTCTGCACTATTGGTCCTGCCTCAGAATCTGTGGAGGTGATGTGCCGGCTTATGGAGGCAGGAATGAATATCGCCCGGCTTAATTTTTCTCATGGAGATTTCAGCACGCATAAAAAAGTTATTGATAACCTGCGTGCTGCATCAGTCAGGACAGGCAGACGTCTCACGATTATGGCGGACCTGTCCGGACCGAAGATGCGTATCGGAAAACTTGCTGTTGAACCGGTCGAGCTGAAACAGGATGATACATTCACACTTACTACTGACGATGTAATTGGTGACAACACGCGTGTCTCTGTCTCATTCGAAGGACTTCCAAAGGCTGTGAAAGCAGGTGATATCCTGTATCTGAACGACGGGTATATACAGCTCAAGGTCATGAATGTCCAGGGCAACGATGTTATATGCGCAGTCGGGGTCGGCGGTGAACTCCGCTCACGCAAGGGGCTGAATCTGCCCGGCATTGATCTCGGCATCAGCGCTTTCACTGCGCGGGACCATGAGTGTCTGAAGTTCGCACTGGACAATGGAGTCGATGCCGTGAGCCAGTCTTTTGTCGAAAATGCCTCAGACATTCATGAAGTGAGAAAGGCAGCACAGGACCTTAGATATCAGCCTTTCATAATTGCAAAAATCGAGCGCTCAGGCGCCCTTGACCATATTGATGAAATTATTGAGGCTGCTGACGGGATAATGATCGCAAGGGGTGACCTTGGGGTTGAGATTCCGATCGAGAGGATTGCCGTGGTTCAGAAAGACCTGATGAGGCGCGCCAATATGCGTGCAAAGCCGGTTATCACTGCAACACAGATGCTTGAGTCGATGACCACTAACAAACGTCCTACAAGGGCGGAAGCAACGGACGTTTCAAATGCCATCATCAATGGGACTGACTGTGTTATGCTTTCCGGCGAATCAGCGATGGGAAATTATCCGGTTGAATCAGTGACAATGCTCGTTAAGATTGCGGCTGCAGTAGAACCCGAACGTCATCAGATTCCGGTCAGAGAGATGTTCTATGGCATTGATATCAAGGATAAAGTTCCACCTGCCCGACTCATTGACCTGAGCGTTGAGTCGGTTCTCGAATATGCTTCTCCTGCAGCGGTTTTTGTTCCCACACGCAGTGGCGCCACTGCAAGGAGCATCGGCCGTTTCAGGCTGCCTGTCTGGGTAATTGCAGTAAGTTCCCAGGAGGCTACATGCCAGAATCTACAGTTTTCATACGGCGTTTATCCCGTGTACGAGAAAGAGCACCCGGAGAACTGGAAACCTTATATAAAAGAGTGGCTGAAAAGAAATGATATTACAGGCGATATAGTAGTTATGACAGAAGGACCATCCTCAAAACACCCGGACGCAAATTACCGGATGGAGATTATCGACCTGAGCAGGTAAGCCGTTTAATTTTTATGCTGCAAATTATGAAAATAATCGAGTAGAATGTGATGCAATCTGCAGCTGTGTTAAACTAAACAAGAGAAATTTTTGTCCCTGAAAGGAAGTTTGAATGAAAAGATCAGAACCGTCACTCAAGGATTGGAAAGGTCTCTATGATGCAGCGATAGCATTCAGGAAGATCGAGCCATGGGAATGGATGAAGGAGACTGATATCTTCGGTATTCAAAATCCGCAGACCGGTGAAGTTGGTTATTGCTGTATTATGGGTGAACTGGGAGAGATGCTTGCAATAGCAGTATATTTAGGGACTGAAGGCCTGGAGGGCTATCTGAATATCCGGAGAGGTCAGATTCCGCCGGGTAATCCGGACAGTCTCTTCATACAAAACTGCCTGATGCTCTCGTTTGAGAACAGGAAACTTGTTCAGGAAGATGACAGGGAGATTATCAATGAACTGGGTCTGAAATTCAGGGGTAAAAATGCATGGCCTGTCTTCAGGAGATACGAACCCGGTTATTTCCCATGGTTTTTGGACAGGGATGAAGTTCTATATATGACGAATGCCCTGCAGCAGGGAACCGATATCTGCCTTCGCTTCAAAGAAGATGCGAAGTTATTCCGTGCGCCGGAAAAAAATCAGTATCTGATCAGGGTGGCTGAAGAAAAGAATGGCAGGGTTTTCTGGAAAGACGAATGGAGGAACCCGTCCCCGCTTGAGAAGAAAGATCAAGGTTTCCATGAACCAGTGGATGAAATAAGAATTCAGAGGTTGAAAAAAACTGCCAGGCCAACCCCTGCAATATGGGAAATTGATTTCTTCTATGCCCCTACTCCTGTGTTACAGGGTGAGAGACCATTTTTCCCGTATGCGATCATGATCATAGACCATGACGCCGATTTCATCCTCGATATGCACCTTGCAGAAACAAGATCGTACCAAAAAGAATTTCTTGAGAAATTCCTTAATTGCATCGAGACAACATCGGTTATCCCCCTTGAAATCCTGGCAAGAAAAGAAGAGGCAGTAAAACTGCTTGAGACATATGCGTCACGCTTGAATATCAGACTGAGCAGGGTGAAAAAACTCCGGAATATAGATCATGCCCGCAGAGAGATGGAAAAACATCTGGGAAGGCTTTAAATATGTTCGGAATCAAGAAGAACCATATTCTTGTAAGTGGAGAATGATAGATTGATAGATGAATATATGAATTTCATATTAGACAAATGTCCGATAGGATTAATTATCTTTAACCGGAAAAGTATTTTTTACAGTAACAGAAAGGCAAACACCTTTCTCAGCCGTTTTGAACTTCCTGCCGAGATAACAACTATAAACAAGAGAATCTATGACGCTATTGACAAAGGACAACTGAGAGAATTATTTCCCGGAGAGATTTGTTTTTCCAGGAAGTTTAATGGTTCTCCAAGCAACTGGATATTCAGAATCTATATAAACGAAAAACCTGATCCGGTTCTCTATCTTGTTATTGTTGAAGAAACTATTTCCAATAAGATAAACATGAATGAAATCCGGAAGCAATTCAAGCTGACAAGGCGGGAAAGTGATATACTCAGGCGAGTAGTTGATGGTCTCAGAAACATCGAAATTGCAGAGGAGCTTGAGATATCCGAGCAGACTATTAAAGACCATCTCAGCAATATTTACAAGAAAATCGGCGCCGAGAACAGAATGGCGCTCATGCGCGTGCTTATACAAACACCCAATTCCTGAAAGAGAAGCAGACTTGCTGTTTTTTTACTGAATGATCTTGTCTGATGCGAGCTTCTTAATCATGACCTTGATGAATGTGTTAATCAGTTGCTGCTCAAAAATACTTATTTATGTTTTAACGTAGACAGGAAATTATTCAGCTCATTTCTTGTGTCAGAAAGGAATCAAGCCTCTTTTTAATTCTCACTGTTTATTGTTTAATAACAGGAGAGGATACATATGAAAAGGCCGAAAGGTTTCGCCCGTTTTATAACTATTGCCGCATCCTACCTGAAAGATCCGGACATGCGCCTGCGTTTTATTTCTGCGGTGACAGAATATGCAAAGAATAAAAAAGCCTTTGTTAAGGGTTTTAAATATGACCTCATGAGCCTTATCGGTCTCATCAAAGACTGGAGTACAGGTTCATATACCAGGGTTTCAAAAAAAACGATACTGCTTGCTTTTGCAGCGCTCCTGTATTTTCTATCTCCTCTTGATACCATTCCGGATTTCCTGGGAGCTATTGGATTTGCTGATGATGCCGCGGTCATTATCTTTGTCCTTAACTCAATCAGGGAAGAGATAGATCGTTACAGGCAGTGGAAATCAGATTGATTCATGATGGACAAGCAGCTCTTATCTATCATTTCTTTCCCATGACATAGCTTTCTTATACTCTTTGAATAGACGCTCCCGTTTCCGGAACTCAGAATTATGCACTAATCTCCTGCCGTTTTTGCTTACTGCCTTCACAGTACTATGGAGCATCTCATGATAAACAACATATCTGATGAAATAAAGAGGGGTCTTTTTTTTGTCCAGGACAGGGTTTATCCTTATTGTGTTGGTATGTCCGCAGTAACTTCCTAACAGGCGTTTTCTTACCAGCCTCCGTGAATTCTGTTTTCCCCAGTTAATAGGAGATGTGATTCTTCCTTCAAAATACTCATTGTTCAGGTCATCAAAGATCTTTTTTAGGTCATAAAATCTGCCCTGTGCGGGAATGTCCGGCTGTCTGGAAATATGCTTTATTGTCCTCAGACAGGGTTGGTTTTCGCCGATAAATTTTCTGGTGAGGGGCGTACGGCCTTTTCTTGTTTTTATAAAATCGGTTATCTCTCTGATGACCTCATCACCGGCATTGAGAAACATCCAGTGCATCCTGACCAAAACCGAATTATTTTTCGTCCTTAATGAAAGCATACTGGTGGAATTGTCCGTTAAGGTCAGGGAAACGGATTTTCCCGTCACCTTCTCCAGGTATTGCCGGAGGGCTTCTTTGCTATTCGAAAAATGCAAACTCAATTGAAACATGATAGATCATTTCATTATATACGAAAAACGCTCTTCAGCAGGCGTTTTTCGTACAGGCCATGATTTATAATTATTGATAAAACAGGATAGATCAAAAAAGATGGTTTATAGTCTTTTTCGTTTTCGTTATACAATATAGAAAATAATGCCATAACAAGAATATTATTATCTGGAGATGAAGGGCAGAATTATTAGTTGCTGCTTTAGAAAGTATTATCTATAATTTCTCTAAGAGAGGTTTTTAAAACTAAATCAGATTATTCAAAGGAGGGATGTATGGTTAAGAAATCAGGACTGCATCAGTTTGCAATCATTCTGACGGCGTTTATCTTCATTGCGGTGCTCTTATCCGGCTGCTCGAAATCAGTGCCGGGGTGTGATGACGGAAAGACTGTGACGGCTATTATCAATACTGTCAGCCAGGATTTTAAAAAAGACCTTGCTGGAATAGCAGGCATGGGCGGTCCGGGCATGGAACTGTCAGATGATGAATGGAAAACGATCCGCGCAGGGATGGTCATCGACCTTGAAAACATCAGGGAGCACAGCCTTGACGAAGCAGCAGGGAAAAGAAATTGTGCGGCTAACGTCATGATTGTACAGGGCGGGCAAAAAGAACTCATCCCTGTTACCTATGTAACAGAGATGAACAAGGATACAGGCGATCTGAAGATAACGCTCTCAGGACTGGCTGAATACAGGAAGGCTCAGACACCTTCGGTTACAGTGCCTGAGTAGTGAGTAGTACAAACCATTCTCGCAGACAGGGATTTGTATGAGAGATTCTGTGGTACAGGTAATGTCTTTTCTTCTGATACTGGCAGCAATCCTTCTTATCAGCGGATGCAAAAACTCATCTCCACAATATACAGCCATAACTGAAAATGATGTTATGACAATCATGAATGAAGTCCAGAAGGCAACGCTTGCTAAAGATCTGGATGGTGTAATCAATCATCTCGCGCCTTTTGTCGTCATCAATGTTACGATGATGGGCTCGACAGAGCCGACCTTCATCCCCCGGCAGGTTCAGATGACAAGGGATCAGTATAAAGAGGAGCTGAAAAAGGTATTTTCGAAACTGACCCTCCATGAATACAAACGGGAAAACGATAAGATTACGATAAGCGACGACAAACAGAGCGCCATAACAGAAACCGATGTTATTGAAGTTATGGTCATAGACGGGAAGGAGACGAGGACGACTACCCATGAAAGGGCGGCGCTGGAGATTATAGACGGGAAATTAGTGGTGACCCATCTCGACGCTGTGATTGTGAAGCGGGAATGATAAAGCTTCTCCCTGATGAAGAAAAACTACCATGTATGTGCGAAGAAAAGTAAAAGTTTCATATTACTAATGAGTTCATAAGTAAGGACACCTTTAAACACCCTCCCCTTTATCCCCTCCCCTCAAGGGCTGGGTGATTCTTAAGTCCCCTCTCCCTTGAGCAACTGTGATTTTTGTCAAGGGATTGGTGGTGTTGGGCAAGTTGAATAATCAGCTTGCCACGGGATTCGATTTTTCATTATTGAATTGAGAATGACCAATAACTTTCTCATACAGGCTG
>VGWX01000018.1 GCA_016873615.1 Nitrospira sp.
ACAATTAAGACTCGATCCTTCATAAAATAGTGCACAGAGGAAATTATAAAAACTGATAGTTTCTCTTTTATTATCAATATAATCCTCCGTGTTCTCTGTGGTTAATTGCATTATTCGGGTTAACGTATTTCTTGACTCTCTATTATCAGGTGAAGAACTTAAATTTGGGGATATAGCAAGAACGGTTACTCCTTCTCGATCCTATTTCTTAAGAAGGAACGTCAGTTGGGAACATTTAAAGAAGCGACTGATAAGGATATTTGTCAGCCAATTTTAATTGCCAGAAATTCCTCTGGAGTGAGGACAGGAAGGGCGTCCACTTTGTAGTCGCCCTTGTTTCTAGTAATGAGGCACTCTGACTTTGCCTGAATGGCCGAATAATACTGCACGGCATCTTCGAAATCCCTGAAGCTCGATGTGAGGGACAGATCGATTACCCTCTCGTCGACTGCCGCGACATGAAAGACAATTCTCACCTTCTCAAGAACTTTTATCGCCTTTTCATGCTTCAGTTCTTTTGAAAGCAGGTAATAGAGTGTCGGGAAACTGAGGGCGCAGAGATAGCCCTTAAACTTCTTTTCCTCGATCATTTTAAATATTGTGGCCGCTGGAGCGTAAAAAGGTTCACGCTTCAGAAAAATATCGAGAAAAAAATTGATATCACAGAGAACTGATTTCAACGATATTTTTCCTGAAGATGCTTTCTGTATTCCGCCTGAAGCCTCCTCGTACCCATTCCGGTTGAAAGAACACCCGATATTTCCGACAGCACCGGCGATTCAGGTGCTTCCTTCTCTTTACGGACTGCGAGGGACCTGAAATAGTCCTCCACTATGCGAGATAGGCTGACGCCTTTTGATCGTGCCGCTTCCTTTGCCTGCCTGATCAGTTTATCGTCTATCCGCAGAGTGAGCTTTGTATCCATAAGATACCTCCTTTGACGTATTTATTCTATTTTATTATACGTCTAATGTCAAGAGGAGATGCGAGGTCACCTATTATCAAATTATTGTCGTCGAGCTTCTCGTGGTTTCTATCGGAACTCAAGATCCTTGGAGAGATACCTCTGGGATTGACTCCCTGCGGACTGAGACCGGCACTGTGAGCTTCGATGATTCCCTTACCAAGTTCCTGTGCAAACCCCTCTGCCATCTGAGAACGGCATGAGTTCCCTGTGCATAAAAACGTAATTTTCAGCATTTATTGCCTCCTGCGCTGATCTTCTATATTGATTAATAAATATATAATCATGTCCTGGAGCACAATTTCCATAAACTTTTCGATGAATACTGCAAGCGGAAATTTCACAGGAAGTGTCCTTTTTATGCATCAGGCGTTTCCAGTGAAGAGTCCGAAAGAACCATCTCATATGCCCATACACAAATTTAACACTTCTGTAATATTCATGTAATATTCGTGAGGTATGCTCTAATATAATGATTATTTCTATTGTAAGCCTCTTATTGCTGGCAGTTGCAGCATACTTTCTCATCAAGACAAAACCGAATCTCTTTCTGTTTGAATTGATGAAGGAAGCATTCGGTGACGCAAAGGACAACCATTCTGAATCTGCTGAAAAATCACGAAATAAGAAATCCTGCGGCCTCAATAATCCTCAATAAGATTGGGGCCAAATCAGCACAGTCAGGCGAACGCCAAATAATTGTTAAAGGGAGGTGAGATATGTAACGTAAACTTAACGGAATTGTAACGCAAATGTAACATTAACAATTTATTGTAATACACAAGGAGGTATGTAATGAAAAAGATTATTATTGTTTTACTTTCAGCAGCATTTATGGTTTCTCTATTCGGTCTTTCCTACGCTGAAGACCTGAGAATCGACGGTTCAACAACGGTTCTTCCGATTGCCCAGAAGGCAGCTGAAGTTTTTATGAAGAAAAATCCAAATATCAAGGTATTTGTTTCCGGAAGCGGTTCGGGAACGGGCATTAAGGCATTGATTGATGGGACTACCAATATTGCCACGAGCTCAAGAGAGGCAAAAGACAAAGAGGTAGCCTCGGCAAAGGAGAAAGGCGTTACATTAACAGGTCACAAAGTGGCTCTTGACGGCATAGTTCCTGTTGTCCATCCATCAATGAAAATGACCGATATCACCATCGAACAACTCAGAGATATCTATAATGGTAAGATCAAAAGCTGGAAAGAACTGGGTGGACCTAACCGGCCCATCTCTGTTGTTTCAAGGGATACAAGCTCAGGGACTTATGAGGTATGGGAGGAGAAGGTTCTGAAAGGTGACAAGGTTCGGGCAGATGCGCTTCTTGTTGCTTCAAGCGGACAGACTATTCAGACAATTGCACATAATAAATTCGCCATAGGTTATGTGGGCATCGGATATCTTGACAAATCTGTTAAGTCATTAAAAGTAGCCGGGAAGTCAGCCTCTGCAAACAGTGTGCGTGACAACTCATGGCCTATCGCAAGACCGCTCTTCATGTATACGAATGGAAAGCCCTCGGGAACGATCGAAAAATTCATGGACTTCATGATGTCGAAAGAAGGCCAGAAGGTTGTGAATGAAGTGAAATACGTGAGTATAAAATAAAAACAGGGGCTATGAAATGGCAGACTAAGGAAAAGGCAGTTGAGTTTATCGTCAGCGGTATCGGGCTGTTCTCTGTCGTTATCCTGCTGCTGATCGGTCTTTTTCTCTTCAAAGAAGCATTCTACGTTTTCTATAAGGCTGGCGCTGCAACAGTCATCTTCGGTTCAGCCTGGTATCCCACGCATGAGCCGCCAAGCTTCGGGATGTGGCCCCTTATAATGGGCACAGTTGCTGTCACCCTTCTTACCGCAGTTATGGCAATTCCCCTCGGGCTTGCAACTGCTGTATACGTGGCTGAAGTTGCCCATCACAGGGTCAAGGAATTTCTGAAACCGCTTATCGAAATACTGGCAAGTTTTCCATCTGTGGTGCTCGGCTTTTTCGGAATGGTGATTATTGCACCAATGCTCTCAAACTGGCTTTCTCCGGCGCTTTCGGAACAACTTCCGGAATTTCTGAGAAGCCTGAATATCCCGTTTATTTCTACAACACTGGCTGACTTCTGTTATGACAAATTGTTCATTGCATCCGGCCTTAACATACTGACAGCATCTCTGATGCTTACGATAAGGGCTATCCCTGTCATAGCGAGTATCGCAGAGGACGCATTGACTGCTGTGCCCCGTACATACAGGGAAGCGTCCTACTCACTCGGAGCCGATAAATGGGATACGATATGGAGAGTAGTCATTCCCTCCTCTGTTTCAGGATTAAGCGTCGCAGTGATCCTCGGGATCGGCACCATCATTGGCGAGACCATGATTGTTCTTATGGTTGCAGGTGGCGCTGCAGTCGTGCCTCACTGGATCTTTGACGCTGCAAGGCCGATGCCTGCGGCTATTGCAGCTGAAATGGCTGAGGCCCCTTACAGAAGCCTGCATTATCATGCTCTTTTTGGCGTCGGTGCAATCCTCTTTATCATCACATTTATTTTAAGCCTTATTTCTGATTTCATCTCTAAAAGATACCGTGCCGTCAGAATCGGGGGGAAAGTATGAAACAAGGGTCAGAAAGGATACATAAACCATTTTATCTGACCCGCAAAAAAAGATTTAACCTGAAACAGGGGTTCTTCCTTTCACTTATCAGGACATTCGGTTTTGCCGGGGCAATAATCCTGTCCATCATTCTGTTTTTTGTGGCCTATAACGGCATTAGTGTTCTCAGCTGGGAATTTATAACCCAATCTCCGACCGAGGGTATGACAAAGGGTGGTATTTTCCCTGTTATCGTCGGGACCATATTGCTGACCTTTTTCTGTATGGCAGCAGTTATTCCTATCGGCGTTACTACTGCCATATTTCTCTCAGAATATTCAAAACCGGGATTGCTCCTCAATATGGTCATGATGTCAATATACACACTCTCGGGTGTTCCTTCGGTAGTCTTCGGGCTATTTGGCCTCGCGGTTTTTGTTGTGGCATTTCAATTTGGCATGAGTTTGCTCGCAGGTTCATTGACGCTTGCCATCATGGTTCTTCCCTATATTATTTCAACATCGGAAGAGGCTATTAAGGCGGTGCCATACAGCTTCAGGGAAGCTTCACTCGCATGCGGCGCTACAAAGTGGCAGACCATACGAAAAGTGGTTTTGCCGACAGCCATGCCGGGGATCCTCACCGGTGTAATATTAGGAACTGCAAAAGTTTCAGGTGAGACTGCTCCGATTATGTTTACCGCTGCCGCATTTTTTACACCGGGGGTCCCAAAAAGCCTGTTCGAACCTATCATGGCGTTGCCATATCATATTTATGTATTGGCAACGGCGGGGACACATATCGAAGAGACCAGACCAATTCAGTATGGAACCGCACTGACCTTAATCGTACTGGTTTTGGGGATGAATCTTCTGGGGATAATTTTACGTTCAAGGCAAAGGAAGAAGAGGGCATGGTAGACGACAGACACATTTTCGAGATAAAGGATTTTAGTATCTACTACGGTGATTTCATGGCTGTAAAAAACATCAACCTCAATATCGAAACCAATAAGATTACAGCTATAATCGGTCCGTCCGGTTGCGGTAAATCGACCCTGCTTAGGGCTCTGAACAGGATGAATGACCTTATACTTTATTCAAGGGTTGAAGGGCAGGCGCTTTTTCAGGGGTTTGATATTTATGATAAGGAAACCGATGTTATCGAACTGAGAAGAAGGGTTGGGATGGTATTTCAGAAACCGAATCCCTTCCCGAGTTCCGTTTATGAGAATGTTGCATATGGCCCCAAAATCAGAGGTATTAAAAAGAAATCGCAGCTTGACGAGATCGTGGAGAATGCTCTCGTGAGGGCAGATTTATGGAAAGAGGTGAAAGACAAGCTGAATGAATCGGGAATGAGCCTGTCCGGAGGCCAGATGCAAAGGCTCTGTATTGCCCGTTCCCTCGCCCAGCAACCTGAGGTTCTCCTCTTTGATGAACCTACATCTGCGTTGGACCCCATATCAACAGCGCATATAGAAAACCTGCTTCAGGAATTGCAGAAAACTGTTACGATAGTGATAGTCACTCACAACATGCAGCAGGCTGCGAGGATATCTGTTTACACTGCTTTTATGTATTTAGGAGAGCTTGTGGAGTTTGGGGACACGGATAGCATATTTGTAAATCCTCAAAACAAACTTACGGAGGAATATATTACAGGGAGATTCGGATAATGGCTATTTTTGATGTAGAATTAAGGGAGTTGAGGGAACGGGTTTTAAAGCTTGGGATTATGGTCGAAAATGCCATACGGGATTCGGTAAAGGCGCTGGTTGAAAGAGACAGTACACTGGCCAGAGAGGTGATCAGGAGAGATCATCTCGTTAACGCACAGGATGTGGCAATCGATCTGGAATGCATCAGGCTTCTGGCATTGAGACAGCCGATGGGAAGCGACTTGCGATTTATTACGACTACAATGAAGATTACCACTGATCTTGAACGGATGGGAGACCTTGCCGTGAACATTGCTGAACGCGCCCTGGAACTGAACGAAGAACCCCAACTGAAGCCGTTTGTAAATATTCCCAAGATGGCTGAAATCACACAGGCTATGGTCAAAGATACTCTTGACGCGTTTGTTGCCGGATGCTCACGTCTCCCCTATGAAGTCATCAAGAAAGATGATGAGGTTGATGATCTCACTGTAAAGAACTTTGAAGAACTCCTCGGCCTTATGCTACAGGACCCCAAAATCATTCCATTAGCCATAAAAAGAACATATATCGCCAAATACCTCGAACGGATAGCAGACCACGCAACAAACATCGCTGAAATGGTCATCTATATGTGCAAGGGCAAGATGATCAGGCACACTACGATTGAAGAATGAGACGATGATAATAAAAAATTGATTTTGCAGGAGGACGCTATGGATGCAATTGAATGCATTAAGACGAGGATGAGTATCAGGAAATTCAAGCCAGACCCTGCGCCAACGGATATCTTAATGAAGGTTATTGAAGCAGCGCAATGGAGTCCGTCATACAAGAACAGCCAGCCATGGGAGGTTGTGATTGTGTCAGGTGAAAAAAAAGAGGCCCTGTCAAAACACCTTGTGGAGCTGCTTGAAAATAATACACCATCCTGTCCTGATCTGCCGGAACCTCAAGCATGGCCTCCTGTCATTGATGCGAGGATTACTGCTCTGATGAAAAAAAGAGGGGAGATTTTAGGGGTAGATTTGAATTCTCCGGAAATAAGGAAAAAATCGAAGACAGCAAACTTCCGGTTCTATGGAGCTCCGCACGGCATGTTGCTTTTCCAGGATTCATCGCTTACTCCCTGGTCTGTTTTCGACATGGGCCTGTTTGCGCAGAGCCTCATGCTGGCAGCTCATGCGCATGGCCTTGGAACTGTACCGCAGGCATTTCTTACGGATTATGCCCAATATGTAAAAAAGTTCCTGGACATCCCTGAATCAAAACGGTTTGTCCTTGGGATTTCCATAGGATATCCGGATATGGAGTCACCGGTGAATAGATTCAGGACCGACAGGGTTAATATGGATGAAATAGTAAGAGTGATCCAATAAACTCAAAACAATAGCTATTGTAGTGATTTTAAAAAACTGTTGCTGATTTTTAAGAATCTTTTAAAAAATTGTTCTCATTCGACAAATAATCGTGTATACTTTATAGAATTATTAAGAGAGGAGGTTTTTTATGACAAAGGCTGACCTGATTGAAAAAATGGCAAAAGATGCTGATGTTTCAAAAGCTGTTGCAGGGAGGGCGCTTGATTCCTTCATTGACGGCATTGAGAAATCTGTGAAGAAAGGGAATAAGGTTGCTCTTGTCGGTTTTGGCACATTTTCACTTTCAAAGAGAAAGGCCCGGAAGGGCAGGAACCCAAGGACAGGCGAAACAATAAATATTAAAGCTGCCAAAGTTCCGAAATTTTCTGCCGGTAAAGCATTTAAGGATGCTGTAAGGTAATTTCCCCGAATAGCTGTAAAGGACTTGAAAAAGGTAGTGATTTGCTGTCACTACCTTTTTGTTTTTGAGCGCAGCTCAGAATAATTTTGTTAAACATCAGTATGAGAGAGGTATGAAAAGGATAATTCTCTTTTTTGGCATTGCAATAACTTCTCTTTTCATCATTAATTCATGCGCCACAACAAAATTGAATTCTGTATGGATGGATGATAAATATCAGGAAGGCGCCCTTAAGAATGTCCTCGTTATCGGGGTTATTGAGCCGCAGATATTAAGGAACTATTTTGAAAACGAATTGGTCAAGCAACTCAAGGCCAAGGGGACAGATGCATTTGCAAGCAATAAAATATTCCCTGACGAAACTATGCCGAAGAAGCATGAGCTAAGAAAAAAAATTAAAGAGATGAATATAGATTCAGTACTTGTGGTACGTTTGGCAGACGTATCAGACATCAATGCATACATGACATACCCTCCTCAATTTGTCACCTCTGAGGGCTTTTATGGTTATTACACCCTCTGCTGCCAGAATATTGTTTCATTGGGATATAATGTCAAATTCGAAACAAAGATATTTATGGCGAAAAACGATAACCTGGTCTGGTCCGCATTATCCGTAACCGATTTCGACAGATCTCCTCAAAATATGACGAGGTCTTTGATCGAAGCCATAATAAATGATCTGAGTAACAGAAAACTTTTGAAATAGAGATATTTTTAAGAATGTGATGTCCCCTGCGGCAATGAAAAATTTCCCGCCGCAGGAGACCCGCTGATTAGCCTTCGCAGCAGATGCGTTTCATTTTTTTCTTCCCTGTTGGGGAAACGGACAGAACGACATCGACCTTATTTCCACAGAAGCTGCAGCGATTTACCCTGTTCTTTGACTCAGCCCTTGCTGCAACGTCTGTCTTTGATTTTCCTTTCTCCGCCATGTGCTATCCTCCTTTCATCAAGTAAGTATTTCAGTCATTAAGTGAAACAATTTAAATTCCCTTTGCAATCACCGGGCACGCAGTTTGCCTGTAATTATCTTTTACTGGATTTGTGCATCCGGTGCAGGCTTAATGCCCAGCAGGAAACATCACAAAACTTTCAATATTAACTTATAATAAAAAATATTGTCAAGAGTCCTGCTGAAAAAAAATGAACTGCGCTATTTAAAGAAATTCAGGATAAAATTGAGTATCCCGCCTACAAGAAGGGCGAACGGGATTATAAGAGCCATCATCAGTACAGATGTCTTTATCCCTCTTTCCTTTATCATCATAAAGAAGCTTGCAAGGCAGGGCACAAACAGGGTTAATGTCACAAGACTAATGATAACCTGGTTTTCATTCATAAGCCCCTGTTTTGCCAGGGCAAACATGCCGGCAGCTCCGTAATCCCTTCTCAGAAATCCCATAAGGAATGCCTCTGTTGTCTTTGCAGGCAATCCTAAAAATGTAACAACAACAGGAGAGGCAGCTGCTTCAAGCAATGCAAGGACTTTTATCTTATCCAGCAGGAAAAGAATTACTGTGCCGAGCAAGAAAAGAGGCACTGCCTCCTTCAGGTACCATTCAATCCTGCTGAGTGTTTTCATAACTATGTTCCCTATAGCAGGCGCCCTCAGAGGCGGCAACTCTATAAAGAAATCAGGTTTTTCTCCGGGAACAAATCTGGATGCCAGGAAACCTGAAAAGACAAAAACAATTATCATGCATCCGGCCCACCAGAGGAAGGCCCGTATTGAAAGGGTTCCTAACATGCCGAATACGACACCGAGCTGCGCAGAGCAGGGAATTACAAGGGCGATGAGGAATGTCGCTATGATCTTTTCCCTTTTTGTCTCGAGTATGCGTGTTGACATAGTTGCCATGGTTCCGCAACCGAGGCCGAGAATCATGGGCAGGATAGCCTTGCCATTCAGCCCGAGCAATCTGAAGACCTTATCTGAGACCACAGCAAGTCTTGGAAGATATCCGCTGTCTTCAAGAAAGCCGAATGCCAGGAAGAATGTCGTTGTTATCGGCAGTATAATGCCAAGGGCGTATGTGAGGGCCATTGTGAAAATGCCATATTTGCCTACAAGCATGTCCTGTATAAATGGTACCGGTATAATTGCCTTTATGGTTTTTTCTATAGCGGGATTAAGGTAATGGCCGAATATGACATTCTGGAAAAAATCGACAAGGACTCCTGCGCCGAATTTTCCAACGAACTCATAAAAACCGAAAATCACAAGGAGCAAAAAAGGCACACCCCAGAAAGGATGCATTGTCCAGCTGCTGAGCCTCTGAGACAGCATGCCTGATTGCACGATGCTGCTTTTCTGGACTTTTCTGCTGATATCCTCTGCAAGTTTTATCCTGCTGTGTCCGACTGTATGCGCTATCGGCTCTCTCAGTTTCGATTGGGCCTCATCCCTGAGGTCCTCAACCCGTTTAAGATCTTCCGTATGAAGGTTTGTCATGAGCCAGTCCTTAAGGCTCTCGTCACCTGAGAGTACCATTAAAGAGATCGAACGTTTTGAGACGCCTGCTTCAGGGAGCATTGCTGATATTTTCCCTGCATATTCCTCAATCACAGGATTATAATGCATGCTCAGAACAGGGGGACGCGGCTTTAAAATAGCCTCTCTTAATTTCTGAATGCCTTTCCTTTGAGGCGCAACAGTGCCGATAACCTCGATATTCAGGAGATCACCGAGTTTCCGGTAATTTGTCTCTATCCCCCTTGCCTTTGCCTCATCTTCCATATTAAGGTCGAGTATGCAGGGGAGTTCCATTTCTGAAAGCTGTATCAGCAGCATAAGGGCTCTTTTGAGATTTTTTGCATCTGCAACAAGGACGACTGTCTCCGGCCTCTCTTTCAGCAGGATATCCCTTGTAACCTTTTCGTCCTCGCTCATCGGGGTCAGGTTATTCACTCCGGGAGAGTCGATAATAACGAAATTTCTGTCGCCTATGGCAGTATTGCCGTAGGAAACCTCTACAGTTGTTCCCGGATAATTTGATACCGTCACATATTTCCCGGTGAGAAGACCGAAGATTACACTCTTGCCGACATTCGGATTGCCGATGAGTATGACTTTTTTCGATGAAGAACCACCCCTGCGGCGTCTGTGATTATCTGTTTTTTTCTCTTGTTTTATCTCTTTTTCTTCCGGCATTTCCTGCAATATCCTCTTATCTCCAGATTATGGCCTGTTCCCTGAAAGCCTTGTTTCTTACAGAGGGCTTCCTGAAGTCTCTCAAGTTCTTCAGAATAAAACTCTATTAAATTTCCGCATTGAATGCATAACATATGATCATGGTGTTCATGGCCGAACATATTTTCATAAATAGTGCCGCGCTCCGTTTTTTTGACCCTTTCGATGAGGCCGCATTCACAGAGGATGCTCAGCGTCCTGTAGACAGATGCCCTTGAAGCTTTTAAGCCGGCCTCTCTTATCTGCAGATACAGCGATTCCGGATCAAAATGACCGCTGCAGGACAGTGTTTTCTGAAGAATGACAGAACGTTCTTTTGTAAAACGCAGTCCCCTGTCTTTGAGAAATGTGCCGAAAATAAGTTTGCCGTGCGCTTTTTTCACATTAATTGAGAATGAGTCTCAATTACAATTGTAATTCTGTTGGCGCCGATATGTCAAGAGAAAAGGTGTTTGGGGCAGTTTTACATTTTTTTATGATTTATGCTAAGGTTTATTGTTTGTAGAGCTAACTCAATTTCCCCATGACAGAAAACAGCTTAATGGAGGATTACGTATGCTGAAAAAGATTGTGCTTGCCTATTCAGGAGGTCTGGATACCTCTGTGGCTATAAAATGGCTGAAGGAGAAATACGGGGCAAAAATAATTGCCTTTTGCGCTGATCTCGGACAGGGCGAAGACCTTGAAGCAGTAAGAAAAAAGGCAATCAGGACCGGGGCATCAAAGGTTTATGTGGAGGATGTGAGAGAAGAGTTTGCAAGAGACTATATATTCCCTATGCTAAGGGTGAATGCTGTTTATGAGGGGTCATATCTGCTCGGCACATCCATCGCCAGACCGCTGATCGCAAAAAAGCAGATCGAGATCGCTGTGAAGGAAGGCGCAGAAGCGGTTGCTCACGGCGCTACCGGGAAGGGGAATGACCAGGTACGATTTGAACTCACCTATTATGCACTGAAGCCTGATATAAAGGTTATAGCGCCATGGAGGGAATGGCAGTTTGATTCAAGACAGTCACTTATCAGATATTCTGCGAAGCACGGCATACCTGTGACGGCAACGAAGGAAAAGCCGTACAGCATCGACAGGAATCTCTTTCACATCAGCTATGAGGGTGGGATACTTGAAGACCCGTGGCAGGAACCGCCGGCAGATATGTATACCACGATCGTTCCGCCGGAGAAGGCGCCTGATAAAGCTTCTTATATTAATATCTCATATGAAAAAGGAAATCCTGTTGCTATAGACAACAAGCGTATGTCTCCATCACGGCTTCTTGAAAGGCTCAATACTATTGCCGGCGGACATGGCATAGGAAGAGTTGATACTGTGGAAAACAGGTACGTCGGGATAAAGTCAAGGGGTGTTTACGAAACTCCCGGCGGTACAGTGCTCCACGCAGCCCACAGGGCGCTGGAGTCAATAGTGCTTGACAGGGAAATAATGCATCTCAGGGATTCTCTCATTACACGCTATGCAGAGCTTGTCTATTACGGTTACTGGTTCTCACCTGAAAGGGTTGCCCTGCAGAACCTTATGGATGACATGCAAAAGGATGTTGCCGGAACCGTCAGGATGAAGCTCTATAAGGGCGGCTGTTTTACAGTCGGCAGAAAATCCCCTTATTCACTCTATAATCCCGAGCTTGCGACTTTTGAGAAAGAAGATGTTTATAATCAGAAGGACGCGGAAGGATTCATAAGGATTAATGCCCTGAGGCTGAAGTTGAGCAAATTGAAAAAGAAGGGCAAACGATAAATCTCTCAAGTTACTGAGTCTATGTCAGATCTAAAAAACTGGATTGCTTTATCCATGCTGCCGGAAGTAGGGCCTGTTGGCGCCAGAAAATTGTTTTCTGTATTCAGGAGCCCTGAAATGATATTTAATGCGGGACTCAATGATCTGCTTTCCGTGGAAGGGATAGGGATAAACAGGGCCAGGAATATAAAGGAATTTTCAGCCTGGAGAGCTGTAGAGGAGCAGATTGAGAAGATGGAAAAGAACGGGATAAAAGCCGTCAGTCTGGACGACCCCTTATATCCGGAAATGCTCAGGGAAATATATGATGCGCCGGCAGTGTTTTATGTTAAAGGGGATATCCGGCCAGAGGATAAATATTCAATTGCAATAGTTGGATCACGGAAATTGACACACTACGGGAGGTCGGTTGCAGAAAATCTCTCAGAGGATCTCGCATCCATGGGCTTTACTATTGTCAGCGGCCTGGCACGGGGTGTTGATTCCCTGTCTCATAAAGGAGCGCTTAAGGCCGGGGGAAGGACAATAGCTGTGCTTGGCTCAGGGATCGATGTGCCGTATCCTCCGGAGAATAAATCGCTCATGGATAATATTGCCGGTTCCGGATGTATTATAAGCGAATTTCCTTTGGGAACTCCTCCTGATAAAGAGAATTTTCCGAAGAGGAACAGGTTGGTAAGCGGCCTTTCACTGGGTGTGCTTGTTGTAGAGGCTGTTGCTGACAGCGGCGCTCTCATAACAGCCCGATATGCGCTTGAACAAGGCCGGGAGGTGTTTGCAGTGCCCGGGAATATAACTTCGGGCAATTCAGAAGGGACAAATGCTCTAATAAAAAAGGGCGCAGTCCTTGTTCAAAAAGCAACCGATATTATTGAGGAACTTGCACCGGTTTTGAAGGGTTTTATAAGATTAAAGGATAAGGTCAAAATCGAAGTCAGTGATGAAGAAAAAGCGCTCTGCAATTTGCTGTCAGGAGAGCCGAAACAGATAGATATGATTTCTCGTGAGAGCGGATTGCCGGCATCAACAGTACTCGCAATCCTTCTTGAATTAGAGCTGAAAGGTGCTGTTAAACAAATAACAGGAAAGAGGTTTTATCTGGCATGAATGCTTTAGTTATTGTTGAATCACCAGCAAAGGCAAAGACTATTAATAAGATTCTCGGAAAGGAATTTACTGTTAAGGCGTCGGTCGGTCATATAAAAGACCTCCCGTCAAAGGATCTCGGGGTTGATGTTGAGAAGAATTTTGAACCGAATTATATTGTAATTCCCGGCAAGGAAAAAATTATCAGGGAGCTGAAAAAAGCCTCAAAAGAGGCTGATAAGATATTTCTTGCACCTGACCCTGACAGGGAGGGCGAAGCAATTGCCTGGCATATTGCATATGAAATTTCGGACAAGAAAAACCTTACTTCAAAAAAAGAGATATACAGGATCATATTCAACGAGATAACAGAGAGGGCTGTGCTGGAATCGATCAGGAACCCTCAAAAGATTGATATGAAAAAAGTCGAGGCACAGCAGGCGAGGAGGATACTTGACAGGCTTGTCGGCTATGGGCTCAGTCCGCTGCTCTGGAGAAAAGTGCGGCGTGGTCTGAGTGCAGGCAGGGTGCAGTCAGTTGCTGTGAGGATCATCGTGGACAGAGAGCGTGAGATAGATGAATTCAGGTCTGAAGAATACTGGAGCATCACCGCTGAATTTGAAGGCTCCAATCTTCCGACCTTCTCTGCAAGGCTGTTCAAGATAAGTGAAGCGTCAGCAGTCAGCAGTCAGGAGCCAAAAACAGAAAGCAAATTTCTTATAACAAATGAAACAGCAGCAGGCGCAATAGTCTCAGACCTGCAGAACAAAGAGTTTGTACTAAACAAGATAGAACGCAAACAAAGGAAAAGAATGCCCTATCCTCCCTTTATTACAAGCACTCTCCAGCAGGAGGCAGTGAGGAAACTGAGGTTTCCTGCAAAAAAGACAATGATGTTGGCACAACAGCTTTATGAAGGCATAGAGCTTGGCCAGGAGGGTTCAGCAGGACTTATCACCTATATGAGGACGGATTCTCACCGGTTGGCACATGAAGCGCAAGCCTGGTCGAGGGAATTAATCGCGAAGACGTATGGGAAAGATTATATACCTGAAAAGCCCCCTGTCTATAAAAGCAAGGCAACAGCACAGGAGGCGCATGAAGCAATAAGGCCTACTTATTCGGATAAGAGTCCTCAAGCGATAAAACAATTTCTGTCAAAAGACCAATTTGCTCTTTACACATTAATATGGAACCGTTTTATTTCGAGCCAGATGTCCCCTGCTCAGCTTGAACAAACAACATTTACCATCAATACAAAGCCAATCTCAACTACAGATAATCTCCCCATCCCCCCTTTAGAAAAGGGGGGCGAGGGGGGATTTGAAAAAAGTGATGGGGGGGCAATTAGCAGGGTCCCATTTTACGAATTCAGAACTACAGGAACTGTGGTGCGTTTTGCCGGCTTCATGGCATTGTATACAGAAGGGAAGGATGAGATTGAAGATGAGAACGGATTGACTCTGCCTGCCCTGAAAGAAGGGGAGGCGTTAAAACTTCTCGGCTTATTGCCGAAACAGCATTTTACACAGCCGCCTCCTCGTTATACTGAGGCAACCCTTGTGAAAGCCCTTGAGGATAAGGGTATCGGAAGACCAAGCACCTACGCAACAATACTTTCTACAATCCAGGACAGAAAATATGTTCTTAAGACCGAGGGTAAATTTTCTCCCACAGAGCTAGGGGCTGTTGTGAATGATTATCTTGTTGAAAGGTTTCCGGAACTTATCGATGTAGGTTTTACCGCTAAAATGGAAGACGAACTTGATCACATTGAAGACGGGAAGATGAAATGGGAAAAGGTTGTGAAGGATTTTTACAAGCCTTTTCATACAGACCTTGCAGAGGCCAACAAGACTGTAGGCAAGGTCAAACCAAAAGATATCCCTACAGAAATCGTGTGTGAAAAGTGCGGTCTTCCCATGGTGATCAGATGGGGAAGGCACGGGAGGTTTCTTGCATGCACAGGATTCCCTGAGTGCAAGAATACAAAACCTTATCAGGCAGAAGGCGCTGATCAGAACCAGAACAGCCCGGAGACAAACTCACAGCAGACAGACGAAAAATGTGAAAAATGCGGTTCACCCATGGTGATAAAGTCAGGCCGGTTCGGGAAATTCCTTGCATGTTCAAAGTATCCTGAATGTAAAAACACAAAGCCTTTTTCTACAGGGATAAAGTGCCCAAAGGATGGAGGCGATATTGCAGAAAGACGTTCTAAAAGGGGAAAACTGTTCTGGAGCTGCAGCAACTATCCGAAATGCAAGTTTGCCTCATGGTATAAACCTGTTCCCAGGAAATGTCCAAAATGCGGCACTGATTTTCTGTTCGAAAAAAGAAACAAAGGCGGAGATATAACGTTCTTTTGTCACAAAAAAGAATGTGGTTTTAAGGAAGTTGAGAAATCAGCGGAAGAAGAGGTTGTTACTGCAGGAGCAAGTTAGAGAAATTTTCCTGATCTGCTAATGCCTGGATTAAGATGATGCCTGTAATCATAGGAATCGGCGGCGGACACAGCGGCGCCGGCAAGACTCTTGTTGCATGTAGAATCCTCGAAAGGCTTAAAGGCTGGGGTGCGATAAAATATACGAACACCCCGCTTTACAGTTCCATAACAGACGATATCAAAGTCCTCTCAGAAGAAGGCAAGGATACGAAGAGATTCCTTGATTCAGGCGCTGAGAAGGTCCTCTGGGTTCAGGCTGCTTCCTCTGAATCAGAAAAGACCCTGCAGATGGCAGCAGATATGCTCTCTCATCTGCAGGGGATTGTGGTTGAAGGGAACAGTGCGATTGAGGTTTTGAAACCTGATATCGTGATTTTTGTGTCCGGAGATGCAGCGAAATTCAAGAAGAGCGCAGACAGGATTTTGCAAATAGCAGATATCCTTCTCTTTGACAGCAGGCTTCCGGCTTCAGTGCCGGAGCAGACTGTAGTATTCAGCAGGAATGATATCGATCTATGCGTAAACTTTGTTCAGGGAATTATCGAAAAAAAATGCAATCAACCCAAACTCAGTTGAGATTACAGAGTGTTTAATGTCCTGTTTCGATTACTTTGGAAATAGTGTCACCGAGTTCTTCAATCTGGTACGGTTTTGTAATGACGCCGTGAAATCCGTATTGTTTATAATCAGACATTACAGGATCGTTCGAATAACCACTTGATACAATTGTTTTAACGTCAGGGTCAAGCTCAATCAGTTTTTTAACAGCCTCTTTACCCCCCATTCCGCCTGCTATGGTTAAATCCATGATTACCGCTTTAAAAGAGTCTCCTGATTCGATGGCCTTTTTATATAACTTAATTGCTTCATCCCCATCTCCGGCAAATACGACATTATATCCGAGACTGCCTAACATAAATCCTGTGGTTTTTCTGACCGCTTCTTCATCATCCATAAACAGAATCTTCCCTGATCCTTTCAGTTTAGTTTTATGATCAGCAGAATGCAGCAAAACTTTCTCTTTTGATGCCGGGAGATAGATATGGAATGTTGTCCCGCTTCCCATTTTTGAGTCTACAGTAATCTGGCCGTCATGTTTCTTGATAATGGAATATGCAGTAGCAAGCCCGAGACCGCTTCCTTTATGTTTTGTTGTGAAATAGGGGTCAAAAATCTTCTGCAGATATTCACCTGATATGCCGATGCCCTGGTCTTTAATGGATATTTTTACATACTCACCGGCCTTGAGTGACATAAGATCACTTTCAGTAAGTGTGACATTTTCAAACCGGATGTTAATGATTCCACCCTCCGGCATGGCCTGATCAGCATTTATAATCATATTGTTGATAACCTGGCTTATCTGCCCTGCATCAACTTTGACTGTCCAGATATCTTCAGGGAAGGAAAAGTCGAACCTTACATTGGAACCCCTTAAGGCAAACCGTGCGGAGTCTTTTACCAGCTCGACTATAGAAGTTGCCTTCTTAATGGGTGCTCCTCCTTTTGAAAAGGTCAGGAGCTGATAAGTCAGATCCCTCGCCCTGAGTGATGCTTTCTCCGCGTCTTCCAGTATTTGTGATAATTCGTCGGGAGAATCGATATAGAGCTTTATCAGTGAGATATTACCCATGATAGAGGTGAGTAAATTATTAAAATCATGCGCGATACCGCCGGCAAGGACACCCAATGATTCGAGTTTCTGCGCCCTGAGAAGTTCTTCTTCCATTTTCTTTTGTTCACTGACGTCTCTCACTACTTTTACCCATCCGATATGATTATTCTTTTCATCTTCAAGAGGCAATACCGTCTGCTCTACGGGGAAGATCGTACCATCCTTGTGTTTCATATTGAACTCACGCAGGTACATAAATCCCCTTTCCCTTAAGGCGGATTGGAGATTGGCATCAAACTTTTCTTTATCCTTTTCACTGATATGCAAAAAGCGCGTAGTCCGGTCTAACAGTTCTGCCCGGTCATAACCGAATATTTTTTCTGCTGCGGGATTGCAGTCGATGACATTTCTGGTTTTTGCGTCAATGATGAAAACAGCGTCATGCAGACTGGCAAATGTCTTCTCCAGCAATTGCTTGGATTTCCTGAGGGCTTCCTCAGACTGGTATATTGTCCTGATCGGCAAAAAATATAATATAAGGAAAGCCCCTGCTCCTATCGGCAGCATTAATAACAAAATCACTAAGGTTTTTGTCAATAACTTATTAACTGAACGGTATATCTGAAGTTCGCCGACAACAGCCCCGGCATCCATGAGTTTAAAAGAACGCATGATAAACGGCTCTTCCACTTTGGTTGTATTTTCAGCAATGACCTCGCCATTTGCATTAAGGGTTTTCCATTTTTCCGCATATCCCTTATTCGGATAATCAGATAAGACTTCCTGAAGCCTGTGCTGTTCGAATTCCCAGATGTCAGGATTCATGCTGATTATCTGCATTATTTGTCCCGAACCTATCTGGCCCTGGGTCTCAAGGCTTCCAACCATATATTCATAAGCAATTAAAAAGTATCCAAGAGGAAAGATGATGACAACAATGCTGATAATAATCCCTGAAAGCCAGGCAATAACAGGCGTTATGTGTTTTCTGGATGTCATGCCTTATTTAGAGGCGCCCCTGATCATTGAATTGCCTGATTCCTGCAGGATCCTTTCGGCTTCCGGTGATCTGATGAAATCAATAAACCGCTTTACTGCAGCGGTTGGTTCTTTTTTGATTATCATAGCATGTGACTTAACAATGGGATATGCCTCATTAACCCTGTTTTTGACCATCGGGGGCTGACCATTATACGAGAGTATCTTCAGGTCACGTTTTTCAGAGATGATCTGTGTTAGGGTACAAAATCCCAAAGCCCCGTGAGTCTTTTCTATCATATCAGCAGTCTCCTGGTCAGTCAGCGCAACTATCCTCCATTGCCTGGACATGGCAATATCCATTGCATTGCTCATTTCAGGGGATATATTCTTAACGACAATGGCATTGCTCTCGGCAGGCTGACGCAGTATTAAGCGGATGCGTTCCCCATTTGGCCATGTCTGAGTGGCGCCTTTATAGATTTTTACAAGTTCCTGTGTGCTTATATCAGAGACAGTGATATTTTTCTTTGTAACAAATATAATAGGGGTTTTTGAATATTCGATTACAGACAGTCCCAGTTTGCGTTCTTCATCATCCAATGGCCTGCCGATGACCCCGATATCGAGAGCCCCTTTTGAAACAGCCTTAATACCCCCTACACTTCCTAAACTCGGCAATACAACCACCTTAACTCCAGGGCGTTTTTTCTCAAAAGCTGCGGCAAGCATTTTCATCGAACCCAGAGCGCTGCCTGCACCTCCTATCTTTATTTCCTCAGCTGCAAAGACACTTGTGCATAACGTGAAGATTGTTATAAGCACGACTGATAAGAAACTTCCTATAAATAACCTTATTCTTTTTGACATAATGATCTGCTCCTCCCTGATCAAAAAGTTATTTTGGCAATACATCTGATGCGGGTTAAGATGCCCATTTTATTGAATTAATCACCTCGTATATATTGTCATTCTGGCTTGTCCAGAATCTTTCTTGTCTGTTATTCATATTTTTTTAAAGAAGGATGCCGGACAAGCCGGCATGACAAACATAAAAGCTCAGGGTATCAGTCGTAACCTTAGACACATATCAGAAATATACAAAATAATGGGGGAAGATTCAAGAAAGGCTCTACAATTGCTTAAATTTTCAGTGGTGTCCTTTTTCCGAGTGACCGCCTGCAATAACATATACGGCATCGGATTCAGCCTTGTTCTCAAGAAAGCATTCATGGTTGCCTTTTATATGGAAGGCAGAACCTTCCTTCAGACAAAACTTGCAATAACCTGTTACATGCAGATCACCTTTTACGGCAAGGACGATCTCTTCGTGCCCCTTGCCGGGGTTTATGGCCCTTGCTTTTTCATGTGGTTTCATAAGACCGTATATCATATAACAGGCATGGCTGCCTGTATCCTGAAAACCGAGGATGTATTCTCTGTTTTCAGAAGTCAATGCCTTTTGTTTCAGTTCAAAAATCCTCATTATGCAACTCCTTTATTTCATGAAAATATCAGAAAATATCTGTGAGACGTTCGGTTGCCTTGCGCAGACGGAGGGAAAGGATACGTATGAGATTTTTCAGGACCTTTATGCCTGTAACCGGATGCTGATGCATGAAATTATCCAATGTCTCATTTCTGAGGATCAGCATTGTCGTATTCTCAACAGCCTCAACAGTAGCAGAACGGTTGTGACTGTCGAAGATGGAGAGTTCACCAAAAAGGGCGCCGGATCCCAATATTGCTATTATTAATTGATTCCCTTTGAACTCGGTCTGTTTTTTCACTTCCAGTTTCCCCGAAACAATAAAACCCATGAAATCACCCGGCTCACCCTCTTTAAAAACAACTGTATGCGCAGGGTATGTCGCCAGTTCAAAGAAAGAAGAGATTTTATTGATATCCTCATCATCGAGCTGAGAGAATATCATCTCATGTCTCATCTTCTTAAGCTGTTCGCATATTGAATGGTCTGTCATATCTTATTTGCCTGCTGTTATTTCTTTTCAAAAATATATTTACTGATCAATTCCTCGATATCCACTGTTGATTCTGTTTCTGATATCATGCCGTTGGGCTTTATATATTCCTCTGCTCCACCCGGCGAAATCTTGACATACTTATCGCCGATAATGCCCTGTGTCCTGATGCTTGCAATGGAATCTTCCTGAAGCCTTATCCCGGGATTGATCAATAATTCTACAATTGCCTGATAATTATCGAGGGTTATTTTTGCGACTTTGCCGACTTTAACCCCTGCTATCTCAACTTCCGAACCCTCTTTCAGTCCCCCAATGTTTGCGAAGCGTGCCTTAACCGGATACTGTTTTGTAGCGAAGATACTGACATCCCCCAGCTTGATTGAAAGATAGGCCATGCACAAGAGCCCGGCGATAATAAAAATCCCAACAGCTGTTTCAGTAGTTATTCTGTTCATATATCAACCCTCCACCTGTTCACTTTCATATATATATCCCATTGTTTTCTGCACAAATTCCTTTATAAAGGGATTCTCAGAGGTCTGAAAATCTTCGGGCGGCAAACAGTCCTGGATGACTCCATCGTGAAGCAGCGCTACATAATCAGCAAGCTTGAAAATCTTTGGCACATCGTGGCTGACAATCAGGGCGGTATACCCTAATTTCGACTGGGTCTTAAAAAAGACGCGGTACATTTCATTGCTTTTTGCAACGTCTAATCCGGTTGTCGGTTCATCAAAGAATACTATTTTAGGATTCAGGACAAGTGCCCTGGCAAGGCCGACCCTTTTCCTCATCCCCCCGCTGAGCTGCGCCGGGTATTTGTCATTGCTGCCTTCAATGTCCATTAGGTCCAGCTTCTCGTTTACGATTTTACGTATTTCTTCTTCCGAGGCTTTAGTCCGCTCACGTAACGGCAAGGCCACATTATCAAATACTGTCATAGAGTCAAAAAGAGCCGCATTCTGAAACAGAACGCCAAACTTGGACCTGATGGCTTTCAGGTCTTTCCTGCCTATCTTATTGATATCGTTCCCCTCTACCAGAACTTTGCCCTTATCCGGCCTTATAAGTCCCAGGATATGCTTCAGGATGAGACTCTTTCCTTTTCCGCTCTCCCCAACTATGACCGTTGTCTTGCCTTCATATATGGAAAGATTAACCCCTTTCAGGATCTCCTGTGAGGCAAACCTTTTCCTAACATCTATCAATCGGATCATAGGTTCTGCATTCATATAAGTACCGATGTAATAAAATAATCTAAGACAAGTATGGAAACAGAAGAAAGCACAACCGCATTTGTTGTTACCCTGCTGACGCCTTCAGCCCCAAACCCTCCTTTTCTTTCCAAATGCACAAAATACCCCTTGCCGGAACAAATCCAGACAACAATGAGACCGAAACACAGGGATTTTACAAATCCCATATAGATATCCTGAAATTCGACATCTTTATACATGCCTGAAAAATATGACCCTTCATTTAATCCCAGGAGCTTAACCCCTATAATATAACCGCCGAATATCCCGACGACATCGAATATGGCAGTAAGCAACGGCATGGATATAATTGCTGCAATGAATTTAGGGGCCAGGATATACTTGTGCGGGTCGATAGCCATGCATTCCAGGGCGTCAATCTGTTCCGAATTGCGCATGATGCCGATTTCTGCGCAGATGGCAGAGCCTGCCCTTCCTGTTACCATGAGCGCTGCTAAAACAGGACCTAATTCCCTTATGAGACTTAGGGCAACCGCAGAGCCCAATAGCCCCTCGGAGCCGAATTTCCTCAGGGTGTTATAGCCCTGAAGACCGAGGACCATGCCGGTGAATAGACCGGTAAAGATAATAACGAATATCGACAGGGCGCCTATGTTGTAAATCTGTTTTGTGATGTGTGAAATCTTGTAATACGGCAGTTTGAAGATGTTGATAATGACGTTAACAAGAAAGATTCCCATCCTGCCTGCCTGATCAACATAATAAAGAAATAAATCGCCTAATTTTTCAATATATTTCAGTAAGATCATCTTGTAATATTTACATAAAGTATATTTAACAGATTTTGAATTTGGTATTAATTCATATATAATTAGAATCTGTCCTTAAACTAAGAATTAAGTTGTCCGTCATTCCCCGACTTGATCGGGGAATCCAGTGTTTTCAATAGGTTCTGGATTGTCCGGTCAAGCCGTACAATGACAAAATACGACTTTATAAACAGACACTAATTAATAAAAATGCAAATAGTCATTGATATTTCTCAAAATTGATTGTACATTTTAACTCTTTAGGGAGAAAAATGCCAAAAGTAATTGTTTCTCTATGGACAGAAAAAAAAGGAGAGGCAATGCCCTTCAAAATCAATAAACTTCCAGGTAATACTCGGTATTTTATCATATCCCATCAGGGACTTCCGGCTTCATTGAGTTTTCGAGGTCTGATGGTGTAATATTTTTAAAGGGTTCAAGTGACCAGGGGTTCATGGGAGCCGGTGAATTGACGAACAAAACAAACACTTGAATCCATGAGCTACCGGATACTTACCCTTATTGTAATGAAAAACAGAATAGCCGAGGAGATCAGGAAAAAGGCTGTAAATAACAGACTGTCTTGCCCTGCTGCCAGAAAGATTGCAGAGGATCTCTCTGTTTCTTACAAGGAAGTCGGCAGGACCGCTGATGAGCTGAAAGTAAAGATTGCAGCCTGCGAGCTTGGTTGTTTCTGATGGGGATAATATTATTTGAGCTTGCCCTGACCTTTTATTTTGCCGCTGCCATTGTCAGTATAACCGAACTATTCAAAGACTCAAAGATAACCTCTAAGATCATGCTTTTTTCAGCCGGAACCGGTTTTGCCATCCATACGATAAGCATCATTTATCGTTATGTAACAGCAGGCCACATCCCCATAACAAACCCGCATGAGGCAACGTCTTTCTTCGCATGGTGCATAGTCCTTATCTTTTTTCTCTTGCAGTTGAGATATAAGGTCAGCCTCCTTTCTTCGTTTATCATGCCAGTTGTTTTTTTCATGATGCTTGCCTCATCGATGTTGTCAAGGGAAATAAAGCCGTTAAGTCCCGACCTGCAGAGTTACTGGCTCGGCATTCATACCGTGCTTGCATTTCTCGGCAATGCTGCCTTTGCGCTTGCGTTCGGAATAGGCTGCATGTACCTCGTTCAGGAACATTATGTCAAATCAAAACGCCTCGGAGGCCTGTTCGAGAGGCTGCCGAGCTTACAGTCGCTCGATGAAATAAATTACAGGCTGATAACCATTGGATTTCCCCTGCTGACCCTTGCGATCATAACAGGCGCCTTATGGGCAGAGAGCGCCTGGGGGCGATTCTGGAGCTGGGACCCGAGAGAGACATGGTCCCTTGTAACATGGTTCATCTATGCGATTATACTTCATGCCCGCCTCGTTGCCGGGTGGAGAGGTAAAAGGGCTGCCCTTTTATCCATGATCGGTTTTCTCACAATCCTTATCGCCTTTTTTGGCATCAAATTACTCAGGAAAGGTCTTCATGTTTTCCTATGAAAGCTTTTGTTATCGGATTAAATCATAATACTGCCGATCTTGATGTGAGGGAGAAGTTTGCATTCAACGGCCCGAAACTCGAGCAGGGGCTTATGGCATTCAGGGAGGTGCCGGAGGTTGAGGAAGCCATAATACTTTCGACCTGCAACCGCGTAGAACTGTATGCAAACGTTACGGATATAGAGAAGGCATCTGAAGCAATCAAAATATTCCTCTCAGACTTTCACAGTATAAACAGGGCATCCCTCGATAAATCTATTTATATATATGATGATATAAACGCGGTCAGGCATATTTTCAGGGTTGCATCGAGCCTTGATTCCATGGTGGTTGGCGAGCCTCAGATCCTCGGGCAGATGAAAGACTCATTTGAACTTGCCCTTTCAAAAAAGACCACCGGTTTCCTCCTGAATAAACTGATGAAAAAGGCGCTCTCTGTTGCCAAGAGGGTGAGGACAGAAACGAGGATAGCCGAGAATGCTGTCTCTATAAGCTTTGCAGCAGTTGAGCTCGCAAAAAAGATATTCACTGATCTATCAACAAAGGTATTCATGCTTTTGGGAGCCGGCGAGATGGCTGAGCTTGCTGCGCGTCATTTGATAGGAAACGGCGTTAAAGAGGTTCTTGTATCCAACCGGACACATGAGCGTGCCTGTGATCTGGCAAAGGAGTTCAATGGCAGGCCTGTTAAGTTTGACGATTTTATCCATGAAATGGCAAGGACTGATATCGTTATCTGTTCAACCGGAGCCCCCCATTATATTCTGGCGAAAGGTCAGATGCAAAAGGTGTTGAAGGAGAGAAAACAGAGACAGGTCTTCATTATTGATATCTCTGTGCCGAGAAATATTGATCCCGAAATAAACGACCTGGACAATGTCTATCTGTATAACGTTGATGACCTGCAGGGAGTTGTTGATTCAAATAAATTTGGGAGGCAGAGAGAGGCAGCTAAGGCAGAGAAGATCGTTGAAGAAGAGCTGGAGACTTTTCAGAAGTGGCTCTTATCACTCGACTCTGTCCCCACTATTGTGGCCCTGAGAGAAAAGGCAGAGGAGATCAAAAATGAAGAACTCGATAAGCTGTTTAGCAAGATTCAGGGAATTGACGAAAAAGAGAGAGAGGCCATTGAATATATGGCAACCGCTCTTATGAACAAACTTATGCATTCACCCACAGCAGCCCTGAAAGACAGTTCTGAAGATAAGGACACCTTAGTGGCAATAATAAGAAAACTCTATGGAATCAATGGAGAAAAGCTTGAAAAAAAATAAGATCTCTATCGGAACAAGGGGAAGCAAACTCGCGCTCTGGCAGGCTGAATGGATTCAGGCTGAATTAAAAAAATTGTATCCTGATCTGGAGATCGAACTGGTCAAGATCAAGACTACAGGAGATAAGATACTGGATGTGCCCCTCGCACAGGTTGGTGGTAAGGGGCTTTTTGTGAAAGAAATAGAAGAAGCGCTTTTGCGCTATGAGGTGGATATTGCGGTTCATAGCATGAAAGATGTGCCGACGGAATTTCCTGATAACCTCCATCTTGCAGTTATCTGCAAAAGAGAGGATCCAAGAGATGCCGTTATTGCAAGTGAAAAGTTAAAAGTGAAAAGTGAAAAAGCGGGGAGGGTGATTACTCAATCAATGATCTATAACCTTCCGCAGGTGGCGAAGATAGGGACAAGCAGCCTGAGACGGTCATGTCAATTGCTCCATATCAGGCCTGATTTAAAGATCGAACAACTGCGGGGTAACCTCGACACAAGGATGAGGAAACTTGACGAAGGCCAGTTTGATGCTATTATACTTGCTGCCGCCGGAGTTAAAAGACTCGGGCTGCAGCACAGGCTGACTGAAATACTTCCCTTTGAGATAAGTCTGCCCGCAATAGGTCAGGGCGCTGTTGGTATCGAATGCAGGGTTGACGACACATCTGTTAATAAACTTATTGCACCCCTTAATCACCCTGATACATTCATATGCGTTACAGCAGAAAGGGCTTTCCTTAAAAAGTTGGAAGGAGGATGCCAGGTGCCTATTGCAGCACATGCGAGATTAGAGCACAGGGCACAGGGCAGAGAGCAAGGCAGTGTTCACTCATCATTGCTTATCATGGACGGACTTGTTGGTGCAGTCAACGGTGACAGGATTGTTAATGGTCATATTGAGGGTGATCCTGAAAATTCAGAAATGCTTGGCATCAAACTGGCTGAAGACATCCTGAAACGCGGCGCCCGGGAGATACTCAATGAGGTGTACAGCAGAAATATACCTCCGGTGAATGGAGATATCAGCAGTTAACCTGCTATCTCTCCATCCTTTCCATCTCCTCGAATTGTTCTTTTCTCTCCTGGCAATCTATACAGTAAATAGCAAATGGAAGGATCTTCAGTCTGCCCTCTTCTATCTTTTCTCCGCAATCTTCGCATATTCCATAAGTGCCTTCATCCAGCTTCCTCAGGGCTTCATCTATCTTCCGGAGGGTTTCTCCATGTGAGCTCAACTGTTTTAAACTGATATCTTCAGACAGATCAACGACCGACCAGTCTCCGTCATCAAGGGCTGTATCTACAAGCTGTCTTGTTTCACCTTTTATGTATTTAGATATCTCTGTCCTGGCTTCCTGGACAATCGCTTCCCTTTTGGCAAGAAGCGTCCTTCTCAGTGCAGCCTTTACTGTGTCTTCAGGTGTAATACTTGCGGCGGATTTTTTCCGGACCTGTGGCTTAATGCCAATTTTATTTTTCAGAGCTGATTTGGTTCGTGTTTTTGCAGGGGCAATTTTAGCAGCAGTCCGTTTGGGAGTAGTTGCTTTAGCTTTTTGGGAGGTCTTTGTTTTCGCTTTTATAGTGGCGACCTTCTTTGCAACGGGTTTTTTCGAAGCCGGGGCGCTTTTTTTAGGAAATTTTGGCTTGCCTTTCAAAGGGGTTTTTCTGTCGGAAGATTTTGCTTTCTTGCCGGCAGGTTTCCTGATGCTTTTTGTTTTTACTTTTTTAGCAGCCATTATTTATGCTTCCTTTTTTTCTTTTTCCTGTGACCTGTCTTCTTCCCTGAAGACCTCAATTATGCTTCTTACTTTTATCCCGGCAGCCTGAAGCGCCTTCTGAATGTCTGTCAGCTTTGTATCTGTTGCTTTCACAATAAAATTGCTGTTGGTCATCTCAGACTTCCATGATCTCTTTTTCCTTATTTGCCAGTACGTCATCAACCCGCGTTATATAAGAATCTGTGATCTTCTGTATTTCATCCTGTGCCTTTTTTGTTTCATCCTCACTGAGGTATTTTTCTTTTTCGAGTTTTTTCAGTTCCTCGTTTGAATCCCTCCTGATATTCCTTACTGCCACCTTTGCTTCTTCTGCTTTTTTCTTAACCATTTTTACGAGCTGTTTTCTCCTCTCCTCTGTAAGTGGAGGGATATTCATCCTGATCATCTTGCCGTCGTTCATGGGCGTCAGGCCAAGGTCTGATTTTAATATTGCTTTTTCGATATCCGGGATTGCTTTAGGATCCCACGGCTGGATCGCCATTTGACGGCTCTCAGGAATACTGAGACTTGCAAGCTGCTGCAGAGGAGTTAACGCATCGTAATAATTCACCATTATCCCATCGAGGAGCGCCAGGGATGCCCTTCCGGTCCTGATGGAAGAGAATTCCTTCCTCAGGGCCTCGATGGTGCGGTCCATCCGATCAGTGGTCTTTCTTTTTAACTCTTGTTCCATCTTTCCCCCTTACAAGAGTCCCGATTTTTTTTCCTTCTATAATTTTTCTTATATTGCCTTTATCTCTTAAATTAAATACCACAATTGGCAGGTTATTGTCCATACATAATGATATCGCGGTCGAATCCATAATACTGAGACCCTGTTTCAGCACATCTATGTAAGTAACCGTATGGTATTTCTTTGCAGAAGGGTCTTTCATGGGATCAGAGGAATATATGCCATCAACCTTTGTTGCCTTCAGAATGACATCTGCATTAATCTCCATGGCCCTGAGGGAAGCTGCTGTGTCTGTAGTAAAATAGGGATTTCCTGTCCCGGCAGCAAAAATCACGGTCCTTCCCTTTTCAAGATGTCTCATTGCCTTGCGCCTTATGTAAGGCTCTGCAAGCTCCTTCATCTCTATCGCTGACTGTACCCTTGTCGGAATGTTATATTTTTCGAGGTAATTCTGAAGGGCAAGGGCGTTTATAACAGTTGCAAGCATCCCCATATAATCAGCGGATGTTCGTTCTATTCCCTTAAGACTTGCTTCTACCCCTCTGAAGATGTTGCCTCCACCGATGACAATAGCGAGTTCAACCCCAATTGTAACAGCTACCTTTATTTCCCTGGCTATAAAGTCGACAGTTGACGGGTCAACTCCATAGGCCATGTCTCCCATCATAGCTTCGCCGCTGATTTTAAGGAGTATTCTTTTGTATTTCAACAAGCTTTTGATCCTGCTGCTATTTATCCAAGTTGAAATCTGGCAAATCTTCTTATGAGAATATTCTCGCCTAATTTTGCAATCTTATCGGTGACGAGATCTTTAATCTTTTTTTTCTGATCAGGGTCCTTTATGAATATCTGGTCGAGAAGACAGACGTCTGTATAAAACTTTTCGAGTTTCCCCTGTATAATCTTTTCGACTACCTGCGGCGGTTTATCTGCAACCTGTGCCTTGTAAATTTCCTTTTCCCGGTCTGTGACATCCTGTGGCACATCTTCTCTTGAGAGGTATAAAGGGTTTGCAGCTGCTATATGCATTGCAACGTCTTTTGCGAGTTCTTTGAAGTCGTCTGTCCTTGCGACAAAGTCTGTCTCGCAATTAATCTCAACCATTGTCCCTATTTTCCCCATATGGATATATGATTCAATGAGGCCCTCTGAAGCTGTCCTCCCTGATTTTTTCTGTGCAGATGCAAGACCTTTCTGCCGCAGTAAATCTACTGCCTTTTCAAAATCACCGTTGCTTTCAGTCAGCGCCTTTTTGCATTCCATCATACCGGCGCCGGTTTTTTCTCTTAAGTCCTTTACTAATTCTGCTGAAATCGTTGTCATCCTGATACCTCTGCCTCTTCCTGTTGAATTTTTCCCTCTACCTGGAGTTTCTCAGCCTCTTCTGCTGCGGATTTTGACAAGGTTTCCTTGCCTTCCATAATAGCGTCGGCTATTTTGGAGGTTATAAGTTTTATAGCCCTTATGGCATCGTCGTTTCCGGGAATGACATAATCAATTTCGTCCGGATCACAGTTTGTGTCAACTATTGCAACTATCGGCACGGAGAGCTTTTTTGCTTCGGCAACAGCAATCCTCTCCTTTTTCGGATCCACAATGAACAAGGCGCCTGGAAAGCCCGACATGTTCTTGATGCCTGAAAGGTTCTTTTCCAGTTTACCCCTTTCTTTCTCTAAGGCAGAGACCTCTTTTTTCGGGAGGAGCTCATATGTGCCGTCCTCTTTCATGGCCTCGATCTTCTTGAGCTTTTCTATACTCTTCCTTATTGTCGAAAAATTCGTCAGCATCCCGCCAAGCCAGCGCTGGTTGACATAAAAAGCGCCGGACCTTTCAGCCTCATCTTTTATGGCGTCCTGAGATTGTTTCTTTGTGCCGACAAATAGCACCGGCGCCCCTGACAGAGAAACTCTTTTTACAAAATTATACGCCTCCTCAAGACCTTTTACTGTCTTCTGAAGGTCAATGATGTAAATGCCATTTCTCTCACCAAAGATATATTTCTTCATCTTCGGATGCCATCTTTTCACCTGATGGCCAAAATGTACCCCTGCCTCAAGCAATTCCTTCATCGCTGCTACCATATCTTTTTTCTCCTCCTGTATCTTCCCTCTGTTAACTCGTGGTTTCGCCATCCCGGCGCACAGAGGCAAAATGATGTATTTTCTGAAAGAAAACATGATCTTTCAGGAATTGAAGATTAACACAAAAATAGCTTTTTTTGCAAGGGGTTGCGGTACAGGGGATAGGCGGTAAAATCTCAGGATAATATTGCAATTTGTCAATAAACCCTCTAATATTAATCATTTAGTAAACATCAAGGGGGAAATTTGGCGAGAAAATCGAAAACGAAACACGGACACATGCCGTTCCTTTTGTCTCGTCTCATACGACACCTCAAAACCCAAACCCAAAAGATACGACTACGATCCATACATTTGAAGTAACTATATGGCATTAACACCTTACCACGCCAAATACTTTGCATACGAACTTACACGCCAGTATTCATCCGACAGCCTGCAAAAACTTGTTGCTTCTTTATCAGGCGCAGGATGAGGTGGACGTAAGAAAGGAAAATCTGATTAATGAGATAGAGTCGAGGATGAAGCAAAAGACAGAAACTAATGAGTTGTTTACTATACAATGGAAGGTAGTTTAGAAAGGGAGGAAGTATGCAAAGTCTTGGCGACCATTTTGTTGACGTCAACAAAATGCTTATTCTCGGTTCCGTAGCTGGAGAAATAGAATATTGTCAACTACCGTTTGAGATATATAAGAGGAAGAATTAGCAATGACGGATATGGAAATCCTACAATTATTTTTAGATGCACAGGAATGGCAGCTCTTTGAATGCAAAAGAGCCGCAATACAACCTGCTAAACTTTTAGAAACAGTAGTTGCATTTGCCAATACCGATGGCGGTTTTCTTGTTGTAGGACTGGAGGATCCAACAAAAGCGCAAGGGGAAAAGAGACTCGTCGGAATCAGTGAAAATCTTAGCAATGTTTCAGATTTTTTAAAATTAATCGAAAAAGAAATTGACCCTCCGTTAGTGTTATGGAATAAGTTTGAATTAGATATTACTAATATCAATAAAGCTCAAGATAAACTATTAACAGTAAACATCAAAAAGAGCAACGATTTGCATTCCTTAAAAAAAGGCGATACCTTTGTTCGACGTGGACACCAAAATATAAAAATCGGCTCATCAGAAATCATGAGGCTTAAATATGAAAAAGGAGCGATAAAATTTGAAAGTGAACTTTCGGGGGAAAAATTACTTGAAGACCTTGATATAGATTTACTTGTCACCTACAAAAGGGATACGCAAAGCGAAGGACTGGATAACTGGCAGTTTTTAAAAGACAATGGTTTAGCGGCAAGACTCAATGGAAGTTATGAACTTACAAAAGCAGGAATCTTGCTTTTTGGAAGAAACCCTTCAGTCAGTCTTGGTAGCAAATGCGGTATTAAAATCTCTCATTATTATGGAACAAAGCCTTCATATTCTGGTCAGCCTAATTTTGTCAGGCGGCCATTTACAATTGAGGGGCCGCTTTTACATCAAATAGAGAAATGCCTCGAATACTTTCGGAATGTTGTAACAAGCTCTCCTCCAAAATTAAGCGGAGCCTCTTTCAAACCCTCTTTTCTGATACCTGAATGGGCATTTCAGGAAGCTGTTACAAACGCTGTTATTCACAGAAATTATTTTGTGCAGGATGACATTCAAGTCAGATTTTTTGATGACCGCGTAGAAATTGAAAGTCCGGGCAGTTTTCCGGGGCATATAACCATAAGCAATATCAGATCGGAAAGATTTGCAAGAAATCCCCTTATCCTGCGCACATTAAACCGATTTAAGTCAGCCCCAAATCTTGATATAGGAGAAGGTGTCGACCGTATGTTTAAGGTGATGATGGAACATAACCTCTATGAACCGTTATATTTCCCGCCATACATAAGACCAAATTCTGTGCTGCTGTTCCTTTTAAATTTACAGAGAATAGAATACTGGGATACAGTCAGCAAATATTTAGATGAACATTATTCAATTACCAATAATAAAGCAAGGGAGATTACTGGTGTTAATGATACCATCAAGATGTCCAGATTATTAAAACTATGGGCTATCAAGGGCTTACTTGAAAAAATCGAAAAGGGTTTCAAAGGTCATGTCTATTATAAGAAGGTGGGCGTTGATATCCCTAATAAATTTGATAAGGCATTTGCAGGGGGGGGTGAAAATGGAACCAAGGGTTCCTTATTTCCATAATAACTTCAATGGGTTAAGAGAATGTCCCATTTGCATATACGGCAAATTGCCCTAACAGCTATGTTTATTTACCAAAGGTGAGAGCAAATAAAATAATAAACCTTATTTTATGGGAAGTTTGGCTGAGTTTATTTTCCTGCAGGGTGGTTTTGAAAGAAAAGGCAACAAAAAGCGTATCGGCCCCGACAAAGGCGGGTATTGGGAAATTTTGTATGGCTAAACCGCAGCGTCTTGAAGTCCATGGATAGGCGAGTAGAAAAAGCAGGGCTGTGAGCAGATGAGAATTATTTAAAACGATAATATTCTATAATTATCACAATTTGTTATCTGCTTTAAGAAGGGGAAATAGATGGACGGAGAATCAATAGATATTAAACAGGCAAAACTGCAAAAGCTGAAAGAGCTTTTTCCTGAACTCTTTGCCGAGGATCAACTGGATTGGGAGAAACTGAAAGCGGCTTTTGGGGATGACATCAACTTTGCCAATGAACGGTATGTTTTGAATTGGGCAGGCAAGAGCGATGCCTTCAGGGTGTTGCAGCAGCCCACCACAGCCACATTGAAACCCGCGCCGGAAGAATCCTGCCTCACCCCCGCCCCCTCTCCTGAAGGCGAGGGGAGTTGGAATGACTTTATCAATAGCCCGACGCAAAATGTGTTCATTGAGGGCGAAAATCTGGAAGTGCTGAAGGTTTTGCAAAAAGCATATTACGGTAAAGTCAAAGTAGTTTGCATAGACCCACCTTACAATACAGGCAGCGACAGCTTTATTTACCCCGATAGATTCAGCGAGAAAAAAGAAGATTATCTGAAGCGCATCGGCGATAAGGACGAAGAAGGCTACCTGCTGAAAGAGGGCCTTTTCCGCAAGAATAGCAAAGACAGCGGCCACTATCACAGCAACTGGCTCAGCATGATGTATCCCCGCCTGTTCCTTGCCAAAAACCTGCTTCGTGATGACGGCGTCATCTTCGTTCACATTGACGATAATGAGGTTCACAACCTGCGGATGGTGATGAATGAGATTTTTGGGGAAGAGAATTTTGTTGTTCAAATAGTTTGGAAAAAAAGAAGTACCCCACCTAATGACCAGATTATTGGTGCTAATCACGATTACATCTTAGTATTCGGAAAAGATAGAAATAAGGTTGGGCTTAATCTTAGAAAAAGAAGCAACAAGCAACTTGAACGCTACAGAAATCCTGACAATCATCCTAAAGGGCCTTGGACAGCAGGCGATTTAATGGCAAACGTAAAAGGGGGGAGGTATGTTTCATCTTTATATTACCCGATTATAAATCCCAATACGGGAGAAGAACATTATCCTTCACAGAATGGTAATTGGCGATTCAACAAAGAAACCATCAAAAGGCTTTTAGAGAATAATGAAATTTTTTTTGGAGATGATGGGAAAGGCCGACCAAAGCTGAAAAGATTTCTTTGTGATGTTAAACAAGGAATTACTTATCCTACAATTTGGGATTTCGTTCCATTGAATACAAAAGGTTCACAAGAGATGTCAGAATTTTTGGGTAATATGAATATCTTCGACAATCCAAAACCATCTGGTCTTATTACAGAACTTATAAAACTTGGGGCAGATTCAGAGTCTTTAGTCCTTGACTTTTTCAGTGGTTCTGGAACCACAGCCCAAGCAGTTATGGAACTCAACAAAGAAGATAACGGCAATCGTAAATTCATTTTAGTGCAACTGCCTGAGCAATGCGATGAAAACAGCGAGGCTTATAAAGCAGGCTATAAAACCATAGCTGATATTGCTAAAGAGCGCATCCGGCGGGTGATAAAACGCCTCAATCCACCTCACCCCTCAATCCCCTCTCCTTCAGGAGAGGGGCAGGGGGAGAGGTACGCTGAAAACCTTTTCAAAGGCGCTACGCCTGTATTGTTTAAGAACGCCAACCAGTTGAAACAAAATAGAACAGAGGCAGAAGAATTGCTTTGGCAGGCTCTAAGAAATAGGCAAATAGAGAATTGTAAATTCAGAAGGCAACATCCTATGGGGAACTTTATTGCTGATTTTTATTGTCACGAAAAGAAACTGATAGTAGAGGTTGACGGCGGTTATCACAACGAAGCGGAACAAAAAGAATATGATGCAGCCAGAACACAAGCAATAAACGAGTTTAGTGTAAGAGTAATAAGATTTACCAACGAGGAGATATTGAACAGTTTACCAGAAGTATTGAATAAAATTGCAGAAGCACTGAATGCTCCCTCTCCTCAAGGAGAGGGGTGGGGTGAGGTTGGATTTAAGGTGTTCAAACTTTCTCCATCCAGTTTCAAAATCTGGAGAGGCAATGAAATAGACAGTGAAGAAAAACTTACGCAGCAGCTTGATGCCTTCACCAACCCTGTCCGGCCCGGAGCCGAAAAGCAAAATATGCTCTATGAGCTAATGCTCAAAGCAGGACATATAAAAGGGGACAGGTACATTTTTGAAAAGTTATGACTACTCTGGCAATGAAAGATATCTTAGATAAAATCGCCTCTCTTAAATCAGCCCTTGATAAGTATCGTCCTTTTTCGGAGCATGTCGTCAGACAGTAGAGGGATTATTATCGCATTAGTGGATAATTACAGAGGTGTGGGTAGAGGAGTAAACATCAAATGCCTCATGGGGCGGAACAGTGGAGGCTATGAGATTAATGCCCCGATACTGAAATCATGGTTCGGATATTGGTAAGATTGGAAGAAAAAATTTGAAGGGCAAGAGAAAGAGGACAAAGAAGCTTTTGAAAAAATAGAAAGAAAATATGGCTTTAAAATCAGTTGAATCCCGGAATATGGAATTTAAATCCAACTGGCGGAACGATGCGAGAGGAAAATTTTGACTAAACAAACAACACCGAACAAATACACATCTCTGATTAAGCGCCTTGCTGAAATAATTCATTCTGCAAGGACAACTGCTGTTCGACAAATTAACAAGGCTCAAGTGCTTGCATATTACGAGATCGGCAGAGAGATTGTGGAATTTGAGCAGAAAGGGAAGGCACGGGCAGGATACGGAGAAGAACTGATAAAGAGGCTTTCAAACGACATGACTAAAAACTTTGGGAGAGGTTTCTCAGAAATGAACCTCAGAAATATGAGGCGCTTTTATTTAGAATTTCCAGTGCAAATTCAACAGACACTGTCTGTTAAATCGTCGGGAAAGAACAAATTCCAGGCAGTGTCTGAAAAATCATCAATTCGTCAGACACTGTCTGTCGAATTCGACCCCCAACTCTCATGGTCCCACTACTGCGAACTATTGAGTGTCGAACATACCCTTGCCCGTTCATTTTACGAAAAAGAAGCTGTAAATAATAACTGGTCATTCAGGGAGCTCAAACGGCAGATAAACTCACAGCTTTTTGAAAGGTTGGCTCTAAGCAGAGACTCATCTGCTGTAATTAAGCTCGCGAAAAGAGGACATATTATCGAAACTCCTGAAGACGCTATAAAAGACCCCTATGTTCTGGAATTTCTGAACCTCAAAGAGGAAAATGTATACACGGAAAGCAAGCTTGAACAGGCAATAATAGATAACCTTCAGAAATTTTTATTGGAAATGGGCAAAGGGTTTGCTTTTGTTGCTCGTCAGAAGCGAATTACTGTGGGCAACCGGCATTATTACGTTGACCTTGTTTTTTATAATCGTATTTTGAAATGTACGGTTCTTATTGACCTGAAAATAGATGAACTTGATCATTCAGACATCGGACAGATGAATTTCTATCTGAATTATTTTAAGGAAAATGAAAAAGTGAACGATGAAAATGACCCCATTGGTCTTATTTTGTGCGCTAAAAAAGATGAAGTCTTTGCAAAATATGTCCTGGGGAATTTGAACAATAAAATATTCGCTTCAAAATACAAGCTCGCACTTCCCACAGAAAAAGAGCTTGCAAGAAAAATCAGCGCACTACATCTTTTAGAGAACAATAAATGAGCTATAAAACTAAGGGCAGTGATTTATGTAAAGTAAAGGGGTAGGATTACTTAAAGAAAAGCCAAGTAATGATTTGCCCATTCGTGAGGAAATATTAGTTAAAACAATTGCAGAAAATACCCGACAGGTATTTTCTGAGATTAAACAGAGGAGGGATTATGATAGCGCGATATACACGCCCTGAAATGGGAAGGCTGTGGGATCCTGAGAATAAATATCAGAAGTGGCTCGATGTTGAGATTGCTGTGTGTGAGGCATGGGCAGAGCTTGGCGAGATACCGAGGGATGAGCTGAAGGTTATCAGGAAAAAGGCAAGTTTTGATATCAGGAAGATAGATGAGATAGAAAAGGTCGTGAAACACGATGTTATAGCATTCCTTAGCTCA
>VGWX01000019.1 GCA_016873615.1 Nitrospira sp.
GGTAAAGTTAATTCAGTATTTTCAAGCGCTTGTAAAATCCCTTTTTTACGCATGGCATTCAAGAGGTCGTCCCGACTCGTGTCGGGATCAGCTCCACCATATAAATAAACCACCTGCGTGTCATTAAAATCCTCTAACAACTGTTGGAATGTTCAGAATTTTAAAATATGGAGATGAATTATAATATATCGTTATGTCAGGCATAGCGATCTGGATAACCGGGCTGCCGGGGAGCGGGAAGAGTACGGCAGCGGATGAAATAAAAAAGCTCCATCCTGAATTTATCCTCCTCCGGATGGATGAATTGAGAAAAGTCGTCACACCTGAGCCGACATATTCTGATTCTGAAAGGGAGACAGTCTACAGGGCGCTGGTTTATCTTGCCGTGAAGCTCTCAGAAGCCGGACACGATGTAATCATTGATGCTACCGGAAATCTCAGAAAATGGCGCGATCTTGCGCGGAATATGATCCCCCGATTCGCAGAGGTCTATCTCAAATGCCCTCTAAAAATATGCGTGGAGAGAGAAAAGGACAGGGTGAATACGCGCGAAGCGCCAAAGGATATTTATAAGAAAGGCGCTGCAGGCTCGCCCGTGCCCGGCGTGAAAGTACCTTATGAAGAACCTTTGAATCCGGAAATCTTAATAGATACAGATAAAACTTCCATTGATGAGATAAGAAAAAGAATGGATCAGGAGATATTGCGGCTTAAAGGCTGCTAAGACTCTTGCTGATACCGGTCAGTTCAAGCATTACCCTTGCGTCAAAGTCCCCGGGCCTTTTGATGAATTCCATTAAGACGCCCCAGCACTTGCTTAGATATTTGAGCTTCAGAGAGATTGCTTTTGTCTCGTGTTCAGTATTGTCATACCATATCCTGCTTTCAAGATAGAGGGGCTTATATGGATGGATGGCAAGTCCTGCATTATAGTATGATATATCGTTCGTTCTGTTATATCTGTGACCGGCCATAACAGTTATTTCAGTGATTATTGGCAAGACAATATCTGAATTTGTACTCTCAACTTTTCCTGTATTCACATCATAGTCTGCATCAAACCGCACAGAAAGGGGGCTCTTTACTCCTACTTCCAGTTTTAGGGGGAGAAACGGTCTGTCTCCGTGCTCCGAATTAAATCCCTGTGAAATCCTGAATACCATAAGCTCTCCACGGCTGCTTATAATCCTGTTTAAGAAAGAAAGCTCAATCAGGGACGTCTTTTTAAACAGTTCAGTTGAATCGAATACCGGCAGATTATTTTCAGAATTTGTGATCAGTGAATAGCGTAACGAAGGCTCTACAATGTGCGTGAATGAGTTGTATTTCTTCAGGAACCGCGAATGGGCATCTATGATGTATTCCAGAGATTCCCTATGAGGAGAATTCTCATCGTCATCCTGGAGTGAATATACTGTTTCCCGCAACCCGAGTGTCTGTGAAATCACAATATCATTGCCAAAGAACTCATGCTGCAGTTTTGGAAAAACATCAAATCTAAACCCGTGAACGCCTTCGTCCCTCCAGAAATTTGAGACTGCGGTTGCCGCAGAAAACCAGAAATTGCCGATGTTGGTCGGGTGTAAGACAAAGCCTGCTTCAGGAAGTCTTTGTGAAGGTGTTTCAGTATTTTCTTTCAGGTCGATCCAGTACTGCGACATCAGATAAGCACGGGAGTTGGAAAATGGGATTATTATCTCTCCTGATGATTCAAGGAAACGGTTTGTACGGATATCGATTGAGGGATTGAACTCCCTGTAATAATCCTTTTCATGCACAATATTGACACTCAAAAACCCGTTGATTTTTTCTGAAGAGTACTGCTGGTGAAGCGCCCTGAATTCAACGAAGTCCTTATTAAGCTCGGTATCCCTTATGTGGTAAAGCCACCACTTGCCTTTAATATTTCCCGGTTCCACATATCTGTATTCTATGCCCTCACCGATACCCTTTTTGGTGTATTCATCAAAAATAAACGTTGCATCACGGTTCTCTGTTATTGCCCAGAAGAAAGGCAGCGTTAAATGAAACCCCCTTAAATTACTGTAGCCTGCAGACGGCATGAGAAGTCCTGTTTTCCTCTCTGTTGTAATGGGGGCCAGGAGATATGGAGTATAGAAAACCGGCATGTCGCTGATACGAAATGTCACATCCCTTGCTTTTAATCTGTCACCGGCGATAGCGTCTATATTTTTACCTTTGAAACACCATGCGGCCGGCGCATCGCAAGTCGTGAAGGTAGCTTCAGGACTGACATAATAGTTCTCTCCTTTCTTTTCTATCTCTTTCCCTGATATATGGTAGTTGTCCTTTTTAAAGAGGATTTCTGCATCATGAAGGGCGCCTGTCTTTTTTTCGAGATTCAGATCAGCCCTGCTTGCTGTAATCGAAACCTCAGGATCCTTATATCTTATATTCCCTTTAGCAACAAGCTCGTCCGACTGTTCGTTATATATCATTTCATCGGCTTCAACGACGATATCAGCTTTCTGAACCTTCACATTGCCTTTAGCGCTGTAGGTAAATGTCTCCCTTTTGTATTCGAGGCTATCTGAAGTTATGGTTGTTTTCTCTTCAGCCAAACAACAGTGAACAGTAAATAGTAGATAGTAGACAGGAAAAAGGAAAACTATAAAAATGATCCATTTAGTTTTTTTGCTGTTTACTGATACCTGTTTGCCGTCTACTGTCGTTCTCATTCTCTCAGTCTTGTCAGCACGCCTTTCTGTCCGAGCGCTTCCTTTGCTTCGCCTATTGTGTAGAATGAACCGGTAATTAAAACCAGTGATGAGTGATGAGTGATGAGTGATGAGTGATAACTTTTACGTATAGCTACATCAATAGCATCTTTTACCGTTGGCGCAATTCGCAGGTCAGAGAATCCTAATGACTGGGCGATATCTGCAAGGTGTTCAGGTGAGGCTGCCCTGCTGTATGAAGGGGCAGTGAGAATCACCTCAGACGCCAATGGTAATAATGGTTCCATGATCCCTTTTATATCTTTATCAGCCATAATGCCGAGTATAATTATAATCTTTTTGTATGTTTCGAGGAAGGTTCTTTTTAATGCCCTGGCAAGAGCGTCTGCAGCGGCAGGATTGTGGGCGGCATCAATGAGTATCGGTGGGTTTTCCTTAATGAACTCGAGCCTTCCCGGCCACTTTACTGCTGCAATGCCGTCTTTTATGCATTTGATTGTATCTTTCCCATGACCCGGGAACCCGGAGACCCGGAGATTGTTCAGCACAATCCTTGCTGCCTTAATGGCAAGTGAGGCGTTCTGCATTTGGTGCGCACCTGTGAGCGGCAGGATCAGATCATGAATAGCAAAAGAATCGCTGTCCCGGTAATCAAAACATAAACCTGAAACATTTTCGCTTTTCAGCAGAGAAGAAAAATCCCTGCCATACAGATAAAGGTCGGCATGTTTTTCATCTGCAGTCATTTTAATAACATCCAATGCCTCTCTGTCCTGATATGATATTACAGCAGGAACATCTTCTTTTATAATGCCTGCTTTCTCCCTGGCAATTTCTCTGAGTGTATCTCCGAGAAACTCTTTATGGTCATAGCCGATGTTTGTAATGACAGAGACTTCAGGCATAATGATATTTGTAGCATCGAGCCTTCCACCCATGCCGACTTCCATGACAGCTATATCTATTTCCTTCCTTTTGAAATACAGCATGGCTATTGCAGTAACGACTTCAAAAAAAGTGGGAGAAAACTCATCAAGAGCTGAAACAATATCCCTGATCTCCGCAGCTATGCTTATAACATCATTTCCGGTTATCTCTTCTCCATTAACCCTTATCCTCTCTGTGAAACTGATAAGGTGTGGTGATGTAAAGAGGCCGACAGTGAAACCAGCGGTCTGGAGGACAGAGGCAATAATAGCTGAGGTGGAACCTTTGCCGTTTGTGCCTCCAATATGAACGGCAAGAAATGATTTGTGAGGGTTATGAAAAGCTGAAAGAAGTCTGTTTATGTTCTGAAGCCCGAATTTTATGCCGTGTTTCTGGAGGTTATAGAGGTGCCGGATTGTCTCATCGTAATTCATATGAGAAGTTCAAAGATTTTAGCAAGGGTTTCCTTCAGTATTTTCCGGTCTACGACCATATCGATAAGTCCGTGTTCGAGCAGAAAATCTGCTCTCTGGAAATCATCCGGGAGTGGTTGTTTGATAGTCTGTTCGATTACCCGCGGACCTGCAAAGCCTATCAGACTTTTTGGTTCAGCAATGATGATATCACCCAATGAGGCAAAGCTTGCGGTGACACCGCCGAACGTAGGGTCGCATAAGATTGATATATAGAGGATGCCGTTGTCTTTCAGCCTGCCGATAGACGCAGAGGCTTTTGCCATCTGCATAAGAGAAAATATGCCTTCCTGCATGCGTGCGCCGCCGGAAGACGCAATAGAAATAAACGGCTGCTTTTTTTCGATTGACCTTTCTGCCGCCCTTGATACCTTTTCACCCACAACTGATCCCATGCTCCCGCCCATGAATGAAAAATCCATGATAATAAGACTGACCGGATACCCTTTTATCAATGCGTCTCCTGAAACGACAGCCTCTTTAAGACCGCTCTTTTTCTGGTTTTCCTTCAATCTGTCTTTGTATGAGATGGAGTCTTTAAAATGCAGAGGATCGACTGATGACAGGTTTTCATCGATCTCGACAAAGCTTCCTTCATCAACGAGGAGTTTCAATCGTTCACGCGCGCTTATCCTGAAATGATAATTGCATTTAGGGCATATCTTGAGGTTCTTTTCTATCTCTTTTTTGTATATGATTTCTTTGCAGCCGTCGCACTTTACCCAGAGTCCCTCCGGAGTTTTGCCCTTTTTGTCGGTTCGTATTTCTTTTGTCTTTTTAAACCATGCCATTTTGTTATCCTAAGCAATCATTATCCGGCAGCTGCAGTCCTGAAAGCCAGGGATCAGCCTGCATTCTCTCCGGAAGATGAAACAGTGAATTTCTGTTCCTGGTAAAGCTTTATAAAAGCATCAACTATCACTTCGTCGAATTGTATGCCGGAATTCATCTTTAATTCCTTCAAAGCATTCTCAACGCTTAGCGCATCCCTGTAAGGTCTGTCTGAAGTAATTGCATCAAAAGTATCCGCTACCGCAATTATTTTTGCTATGACCGGGATATCATCATTTTTCAGACTGTCCGGATACCCCTTGCCGTCCACCCTTTCATGGTGGCCCCGGACGCCCGGTATCACATCTTTCAGCTGCCTGATATGACTCAGTATCTCAGCCCCATATTTGGAATGCAGGATCATTTTCCCAAACTCCTCACGGTTCAGTCTGCCTCTTTTCAAAAGGACAGCATCACTGACGCCTATTTTACCAACATCATGGAGTATAGCAGCAAGCCTGAGGTCCTCGATGTCTTTTTTTGAAAGACCTATAGATTCCCCGATCATGATGCTGTAATTCATTACTCTCCTCGTGTGACCTCCTGTATAGTGATCTCTTTTTTCGATTGTCTCTGCAAGGGCCTCAGCCGTGCCATAGAATGTGTCCTTCAATTCATGATAGAGGTTTGCATTCTCGATCGCTATCGCTACCTGGTTTGCAAGGGCTGAGAGAACCTCTTTATCGTCATCGCTGAAGACGCCCTTCTTTTTGTTTATCGCTTCGAGAACGCCAAGAACCCGGTCTTTTGATTTTACAGGGACACATACCATATTCTTTGTCTTAAATTTGCTTTTTATATCAGGCATCTTGAAAAACCTGGGGTCTGACTGCACATCATCAATTATTATGCATTCCCCTTTTTCCATAACCCAGCCTGCAATCCCCTGACCTTTCTTGATCCTGACCTCTTTTACCATGTTTCCCTTATCACCGAGGGCAACCTCAAAAAAAAGGTCGCCTGATTCCTGGTCGGCAAGGATGAGACTGCCGGCCTCTGCCTCCGCAAGCTTCATGGCTGCCTCAATTGCGCGTTTCCTTATTTCAGCCGTATCAAGTGATGAGTTTATAAGAGAGGAAAGCTCCATCAGTGTTTTTAACTGTTCAAGTTTTCTCAGGATTGAATTCATATGATTGCTTTGCGAAGATTCAAAAGATAGCTCTTTAGCTCATCGGGATTTTCATGAGCTTTCCTGACAATGGCGCTTCCTACAATAACTCCGTCAGATACCTTTGCGACTGCCGAAGCATTTTCAGGATTGGAAACGCCAAATCCGACAGCTAACGGCTTATCCGTATATCTTTTAATGTTTGATATCAAAGTGTCCATCGATCCATCGAACAAAAGGCCGGCTCCTGTTATGCCTGTGATGGAAACGTAATATATGAAACCAGTTGAAGCCTTTGCCACTTTTTTTATCCTGTCTTCTGTTGAGGTTGGCGCAAGAAGGAAGATCGTATCAAGAGCTGCCTTTCTCGCAAGCAGAATGAAATCTCCAGCTTCATCAGGCGGCAGATCAGGGATAATCACACCGTCAACCCCTGCAACCCTTGCATCTTTTATGAAACTCTCCATGCCATATTTGAATACAGGGTTGAAGTAAGTCATAAGAGCGAGCGGTATCTGAGTGAAAAATCTCAGCTCTTTAACATGAGAGACGACCTTTCTTAAGGTAACCTTATTTTTCAGGGCCCTTTCCGAGGCGCGCTGGATGACAGGCCCATCTGCAAGAGGGTCTGAAAAAGGCACGCCCAATTCGACTATATCCGCTCCGCATTCCTCGAAAAGAAGCACGATATCCTTTGTCTTTTCCAGGGAAGGATCACCGGACATGATATAAGGAATAAAGGCCTTTTTCCCTTCCTTCTGTAATCGTTTAAATGTTTCTGAAATCCTTGTTCTCACAACTCTATCCCCTTAATACGCGCAACCTGCTGGACATCCTTGTCTCCCCTTCCGGAAAGATTCACAAGAACAATTGCATCTTTGGAAAGCATAGGCGCAAGTTTGATCGCCTCTGCAACTGCATGGGCGGATTCCAGCGCAGGGATGATGCCTTCAGTTTTTGAAAGAAGCTCAAAGGCGTGCAATGCTTCATCATCAGTGGCATATGTATATTGAACCCGTTCCGTATCCTTCAGGAAAGGGTGTTCCGGACCTATGGATGCATAATCAAGGCCTGCTGATACAGAATGTGTCCCAAGGACATTTCCGTCGTCGTCCTGCAGGAGATAGCTTTTGCATCCCTGAAATACGCCGACAGAACCGCCTGCAAACCGTGCAGCGTGTTCTCCTGTCCCTATCCCTTTGCCGCCCGCCTCGACCCCTGTCATTTTCACATTGTCGTCATTCAGGAATTCGTAGAAAAGTCCCATTGAATTGCTTCCACCGCCAACACAGGCGATGAGATAATCAGGCAGTCTTCCCTCTGCATTGAGTATTTGTCTCTTTGCCTCTTTCCCGATGACAGATTGGAAATCCCTGACCATGACAGGGAATGGATGGGGACCGAATACTGTCCCAAGCACATAATGTGTTGTACGGACATTTGTGGTCCAGTCACGCAAGGCATCATTGATCGCATCTTTAAGTGTCTTTGAGCCGGTCGAGACCCCGGTTACCTTTGCTCCAAGAAGTCTCATTCTGAAAACATTCAGGGACTGTCTTTTCATATCCTCTGTACCCATATAGATTTCACACTCCAGACCGACAAGTGAGGCCCCTGTTGCAGTGGCTACTCCGTGCTGACCTGCGCCAGTCTCGGCAATCACTCTTTTCTTTCCCATCTTTTTTGCAAGCAACACCTGGCCGACAGCATTATTGATCTTGTGAGCGCCAGTATGTGCAAGGTCCTCACGTTTCAGATAGATTTTTGCCCCTTTAAGGTATTCGGTAATCCGCCGTGCAAAATACAGTGGTGTGGGTCTCCCAATATATGTTTTCTGGAGATGGCCGAGTTCTCTCAGGAAATCCCTGTCTTTTTTTATTTGATGGAACGCATCCTCCAGTTCCCTGAGAGCCGGCATAAGGGTTTCAGGCACAAAGCGGCCTCCGTATATGCCGAAATATCCTTTTCTGTCAGGTAATTTTTTAATCGTAACCTCCAAAAGAATCAAAACTGTTTTATTAAATAAATATTATAGCCGATGTATTGCAAATATTACATCGATTCAATCGCTCATGAAATCCTTTTCAGTGTTTGACATATAAGGGAGTATATTTTTATACTTATTTTGTGTTTAAGATCGCTGTGGTTGACGGTCAGGGAGGCGGCATAGGAAGCTTGATTGTTAAGAGGCTTCGGGATGAATTCGGAGATAAAATCGAGATCCTTGCCCTCGGCACAAATGCTGCAGCAACATCTGCCATGATGAAATCAAGGGCTAATAAAGGCGCTACAGGAGAAAATGCAATTGTCTGGAATTCGAACAAGGTCAGAATGATCATAGGGTCTCTCAGTATTGTTCTTCCGAATGCAATGCTCGGAGAACTGACTCCGAAAATGGCGGATGCAATACTGTCATCCGAAGCAAAAAAAACTCTTCTGCCCCTTAACCAGGAAGGCATTGACATTACAGGGATAGAAAAAGAGCCCCTTCCGCATATGATAGAGAAGATCATTGAGAATGTCAGGCAGGAGATAGGAAAGGAGAAGTAATATGTGTGAAGCAAACGCCTATATTTATGAGAACGGGAAAGAAAATCTCTATCTGGAAAGCGTTGATATTATGAGGCCGGAAGAGGGAAAGATATACCTCAGAAACCTTTTCGGAGAACAGAAAATCTTTGATGGAGAGATAAAGGAGATTTCCCTCTTACATCACAAAATAGTCCTTACAAAGAGATAATATTTTAAAGGATGCTCAACTCAGTTTTTATTTTTTGGACGCCTTCTTTTTAGCTGCAGGTTTTTTCTTTGCAACAACCTTCTTTGCCAATACCTTTTTGGCCGCTTTCTTTGCTGTCTTCTTTTTGGGCCTGGCAGGTTTCTTTCCTTCGGAAGAAATCTCGGTTACTTTTATCCCGCAGCAATAAATAGGACTCAACTGACTTTCTCCGGATGGTGTAACAATGATTTCAGAACCGCACTGCTCGCATTCATAGGTGATTATTCTTGCGTTTAGCATAATAGGGCCTCCTTTGTTTTATCTTGATAATATAGTATATTACTTTAAAGCATGGAATAAAAGACGCAGTCAGATTATTTAAAAAGGTGACTTTAATGTTTCATCTTAATACAAAAAACATAACTGAATGTACGCGATGCGGCAACTGTTGTCTGAAAGGAGGGCCGGCCCTGCACCATGAAGATAAAAAAATACTCCTTGCCGGTTGCGCAGGCCATCAGCATTTAGTGACTATACGGAAAGGGGAAATGGCTTTTAACCCTCTCAGAAACATACTCGAACCTGTTAAAAAAGAACTGATTAAGGTAAAGGGAAAAGGCGATGACTGGACATGTTATTTTTATGACGAAAAAGAGTCATCATGCAATATTTATGAGAACCGTTTCCTGGAATGCTGGCTCTTAAAATGCTGGGATACATCTGAAATAATATCACTCATAGGAAAAAACACTATTGCCCGCGCAGATATTATTAATCCCGGCGACCCTATTATGAAGGTTATTGAAGAACATGAACAGGCATGTCCTTTTAACGAAATAAACGCTCTGGTATCCGGCCTGTATTCAGGAAAAGAGAAATCAAAAATTCTCTCTCAGCTGTCTGAGTTTGTTCGAAATGATTTTGCTATTCGATCTTATGCTGTGGCTGAGTTAGGACTAATGGAAGAGTTTGAAATGTTTATTTTCGGACGTCCATTGTATAAGGGCCTTAATGACCGCGGGTTGAATGTCCGTATAATAGACAATGATATTCATGTGGAGTGCAGGCCTTCCTGAGATAATTAAAGAATTCCTCGCTGCTCTGCTGAGGGGTCAGGTAAAATAAGAATTTGCAAGGAGGAAAGATGGGGAAAGTAAAGAGCGCTCTTGAAATTGCCATGGAAAAGGCAGACGAGATCGGTGGTTTATCTCAGGAAGAAAAAGAAAAAATAAAAGATGAGGAGAAGGCGCTCTCCATATTAAAAGAGTTTTATCATGGGAAATTAGATTCGAATGGTCTCTGGCAGCAGTTAAGAGGGACTAAGCCTTCTCTGTTGCATATGGCTCAAATAAACCTGATCGAAACATTGAGTCTGGGAAGTTTACCGGAGGAACTGCAGACAAAAAGGCAGGGAATTTTAGCGGTCGAAACACTCAAGGAAAGCCCGCGTACGTCAGTTATTGAGCCGGTACTGCACGAGATCGAGGGCCTGCAGAGGGAATACGAAGAAATGAAGGCAAAGGTCAGAGAAGATTTAAAGAAGCAGATAGAAATGCATCCGCAGTTGAGGATGCAGCCTGTGAGGACCCCGGATGGAAAGACGGTCATGCAAATGAGCGTATCAGTTGATGAAGCTGTAAAGGCCCGGTTAGCCGAATACCTATCAAAACATGAAGAAGAGTACAGCCGGGAATTTATGAAAATGCTAGAAGAGTTGAAGAAGTACGTTTAATTGCAGCTTTGCATTATGTGTCCAGAACCTCTCTGATTTTTGCCAGAAAGTCTCCGGGTGAAATAGGTTTTGAGATAAATTCCATTCCTTCTTCCATGATCCCCTTTTTATGAATGATATCTGCGCTGTAGCCGCTTACAAAAACAACCCTGATATTCGGCTTTTCCTTCTTTATCTCATCATACACTTCTTTGCCGTTTTTCTTCGGCATGACAACATCAAGGATAAGAAGATGAAGCCTGTCCTTGTGCTGATTGAAAATCCTTATTGAATCTTCACCATCTTCAGCCTCGATAATCTCATACCCTGCCTTCTCAAGTATCTCTTTCATGAGACTTCTGACATGTAGGTCATCTTCACAGATGAGGATTGTTTCAGTCCCTGTTTTTTCCGGAGGATAGACTTCAGGCTGTTTATCTTCAGCTTTTGATTCGATCAATGGTAAATATAATTTGAAAGTTGCCCCTCTGCCGGGCTCGCTGTATAAATTGATATATCCATTATGCTGCTTGATTATCCCATAAACCATTGCAAGCCCAAGGCCTGTCCCTTTTCCAACATCCTTGGTGGTGAAGAATGGTTCAAATATCCTCTTTTTTGTATTTTCGTCAATGCCTGTCCCGGTATCTTCAAATGACAGGACCGCATAAGGACCGGGTTTGCCATAACCATGGGCGCTTATAAACTCGTTGTCCAGTTGAATATAGTCTGTGCTGATGATTAAATTTCCTCCCTTAGGCATTGCATCACGCGCATTTGTGGCGAGGTTCATTAACACCTGATCTATTTGGGCGCTGTCTGCCATAGTGTTTAATTCCTTATCCGAAAGGACTGTTGAAAGCTCTATATCCTCACCAATGATCCTGGATAACAGTTTATGCATTTCTTTGATTAATTTATTCAGGTCGACGGGCCTGGGATTTATGATCTGTTTTCTGCTGAAGGTAAGGAGGTCATTGGTAAGGGTAGCGGCTCTTTCTGCTGCGCTAAGAATCTGCGTTATATATGAAGTAAGGCGGGCGTCGGCGCTTATCTCTGATTTTAAGAGGTTCCCGTAGCCTATGACTGCTGTGAGCAGGTTGTTGAAGTCATGCGCAATACCTCCTGCGAGCTGCCCAATAGCTTCCATTTTCTGCGCCTGCAGAAGCTGTGCTTCAAGCTTGCCCCGATCTTCTTCAGCCCGTTTACGCTCGGTGATGTCTTCCATGACACCATCTATCCATTTTATCCCGCCATTTTCTGAGTACTGCACCTTAGCGGTGACAGAACAGAATATAGGGGTTCGGTCTTTCTTCTGAAGTTTAAGCTCTTCATCTTTGACGTAACCATCTTTATGGATTTTTTCGATAAATCGCTTCCTTTCAACCGGGTTTTGGTAGAGATCAGATGGATGAATTTTCATGATTTCATCAACAGATTCATAACCGAAAATTTTAGACATGGCAGGGTTCGCCTGTAAAAAACATCCATGATCTCCGGCTGTACTCCTGTATACGCCTATGTTCAGATTCTCAATAAGCGACCGGTATTTCTCCTCTGATTCTATCAGGGCATTCTCTGCCGTCTTCCGGGCAGAAATATCTTCATATATAACCACAATTTTTTTCTTCTCCAGCTTCTTTCCGGTTACAGAAGCGCTCACCCGGCATAAAATATCGCTGCCGTCTTTGTGACGGCATGTAAACTCTTCAGTATGGGTTCGCTGTGTCTCAAGGACAGGATAAAAACATCTGCCGATTTCCTCATATTCTTTATCAGACCTGTATAGCACTCTTGTGCTTTTATCTATTAATTCTTCCGGCGTCCAGCCAAAAACAGATTTGACCGCTTCGTTTGCAAAGATGATTTTGCGTTCACGCAACCCAATAACTGCGTGGGGTATTGCACTAAGGATAGAGAACTCCAGCGCTTCTATTTCCCTGAGAGATTCTTCTGCTATTTTTTGTTCGTTCAGAGCCCTGGATATGCTCTCTATCATTTCGTTTGTTACCTTTTTGAGAGACTCCAGAAGTTCTACGCTTGAATTTCCGGATACCCGTGCATTCAGGTCGCCACTTGATACTTTAAGCAAGACATCAAAGTGTTCGGCAATGACCATGGCAAACTCATGTGATTGATCAACGATTTCCCCTATATTTTCAGCGGTCAGATTGATCATATGTTTCAGCTGCGAAATTAATTCAACACTGGAAGTTTCATCGATCCGTATATAAGGGTCACCTGCGGAAATCTTCTTTAAAGCTTCGAAGACCTCGGAAATGCCGAGAGCCATCTCCATGTATATGTTTTTCAGTTCCTTGTCATTTCTCCCGGCAAAATGACTGTTTTTTATCTTCTCTGTTTTATTTTCTTCCATTGCGTAAATTTCATTCCTTTTTATTGAGCTTGATAAAATATATTATCTACTGCAACAGAAGTCTAGGTCAACTCTTTTAACTTCTATGTTAAGACCATATATCCATAAATTTACAAAAATCTCCTGTTTTGATGTAAAATCATTTGAAATGAAAACATTTGAAGATGTTGTTGAATTTCATGGCCATTCATGCCCAGGGCTTGCATTGGGATACAGGGCCTCTGTGTTTGCTCTAAAACAACTTGGGGACAGGGCGGCGGATGAGGAACTGGTGGCAATTGTTGAGAATAATTCGTGTGCTGTTGATGCTGTTCAGGTTGTAACAGGCTGTACATTCGGAAAGGGCAATCTTATTTTCAGGGATTACGGGAAGCAGGTATATACGTTTATAAAGAGACCTTCAGGCAAAGGGATAAGGATCTCTGTTGACTGGAAATCTCCTGCGGAGACGAAAGAAGAGAAACGCATGTGGGAGCGATACATGAATGGCGATCAAACCGAAGAGGTTTTGAAAACGGTTCATAGCAGAAAATCAAAAAAAATTGACATAATAATGAAATTAGGAGACGATGAACTTTTCAGAGTCAAATGGGATAAAATGGAGCTGCCTGATGAAGCAAGTATATATAAAAGTCTGACATGTGCCATATGTGGTGAAAAGATGATGGAGCCAAGGGCACGGGTAAAAGACGGGGAGATAGTCTGCATCCCGTGTTTTGGGGAGGATCTTGAGAAGATATAACCTTTTCACATCATTCTCGGTCGTTCCGACCTTCGAGGGAAATTCTGTCTTCATTAAGATTCAGACAGAATTTAAATCCGCTCAAAGGCCATATCTTCTCATATAATTAAAAATGGAGTTTATGATGAAAGACATTATTACAAAGGCCGAGATTCTTATAGAAGCACTTCCATATATCAGGAATTTTTACGGGAAATCTTTTGTTATAAAATACGGCGGCGCAGCCCAGGTGAAGGAAGAGCTCAAGGAGTCTTTTGCCAAGGATATTGCTCTGCTTAACTTTATAGGCATTAAGACTACCATAGTCCATGGCGGGGGTCCCAAGATTTCTGCCACAATGGAGAAAATGGGCAAGAAACCAAAATTTGTTCAGGGGCAGCGTGTTACTGATCAGGAGACAATGGATATTGTAGAGATGGTCCTCGGAGGTCTCGTCAACAAGGAGATAGTATCTCTCATTAATAACCACGGAGGAAAGGCAGTCGGTCTGAGCGGCAAAGACGGAGGACTTATTAAGGCGAAAAAGAAACTGATAAAAAAATCATCTGCAAAAGGCGTTGATGAGATTATAGATATTGGTCTTGTGGGTGAGGTAACCCGGATCGATCCGCATATAATAATCAGTCTCGAAAAAGAAGGTTTTGTCCCTGTTATATCACCGGTTGGTGTTGGACCAAAGGGTGAGACACTGAACATTAATGCAGATTACGTTGCCGCATCTGTTGCATCTGCGCTTCAGGCGGAAAAACTTATACTCCTGACAGATGTCCCCGGGATCATTGACAAAAAAGACAGAATAATTTCGACCCTGAAGAAGCAGCAGATAAAAAAACTCGTTGATGACGGGACAATTTCAGGCGGTATGCTCCCAAAAGTCCAGGCATGTATAAAGGCGATAGAGGGAGGCGTCTCCAAAACGCATATTATTGACGGGAGAGTCGCGCACTGCATGCTTCTTGAAATATTTACAAAAGAGGGAATTGGCACAGAAATTCAGGCATAAAAAACTTTTTACACTTTTTCTCATTTTCTCTGCAGGGATCATCCTTTACTTTGTATTGTTCCCGGATGTTGGGAGGCTGAAAAAAGAAAACCCCCGAAAGACTTCTTTTATGGAATATCGTGAAAGAGAGTGGCAGCGTGAGGGTAAGAAATACAGGATTCAGCAGAAATGGATTCCCCTTTCCCGGATATCTCCATATCTTATTAAGGCTGTTCTTATTGCTGAAGATGACAAATTCTGGAGCCATGAGGGGTTTGACTACGAAGCAATTCAGAAGGCGATTGAAAAGGATATCAAAGCGAAAAAGTTCAAGTTAGGCGGCAGCACTATCAGCCAGCAGCTTGCAAAGAACCTGTACCTTTCTCCGTCAAAAAACCCGATACGGAAAATAAGAGAGGCGATCATTACATGGAAGATGGAAAGGGCATTGACCAAAAAACGTATTCTTGAACTCTATTTAAATGTTGCTGAATGGGGCGACAAGGGGATTTTTGGCATTGAAGCCGCGTCAGGACATTATTTTAATAAAGCTGCGTCTGAACTTTCTGCTGAAGAGGCTGCAAGGCTTGCGTCAATACTTCCAAACCCGAGGAAATACAACCCTCTCGGAGAAAGCAGATATGTAACGCAGAGGTCTAACCTTATTTACAGCATAATGGTCAGGAGAGGTATCGTTGTGCCTGAATATGAGGACGTCATAGGAGAAGAAAAGGGAAGCGACATAACACCTGGAATCAAGTCCCCTCCGGAATCACCGATAGAGACACATGCAGAAGTTCCAGGTACAAAACAGAACAAATAGAGTCTGTCACTGCTCCAATATTACGCAGGCTACTCCATATTCATGCTCATGGCTTATGCTCAGGTGCGCTTTTTTAATGAAACTTATCTTGATAAAATATTCAAGTCTGCTGCTGAATTGTAAAAATGGTTTCCCCGAATCGCTGTTTATAACTTCAATATCGGTCAATGATACAGGGATACCGGAACCTATAGCCTTAATGAATGCTTCCTTTGCTGCAAAGCGCACTGCAAGCGACAGATAGGGAGTTCTCTTCCGGTAACAATACGATATCTCATTTTCAGTGAATACCCTTGCAAGAAACTTCTGTCCCCATTTCTCTACAACCTCTTTCATCCGATCTGTCCTGATAATATCTATGCCGATTCCGTAAATCATGTGAATAAAAGATTAACATATTGATGCGTATCTTTACGATATTGCGAAGGTTTTTGACTTTTTTTATATGGTTGAGCTACTATATTCAACTAAATTCTTCTTGACAAGTATCTATGTCCTTAATATAATTATAAAAAATTGAGGTAGAGTTTATGACAAAGGCAGATTTAGTAGAAAGAATATTTGAGAAGATAGGACTTTCAAAAAAAGAGGCGCAGGAAATAATCGAAATCCTGTTTGATACCATGAGACAAACCTTTATAGAAGGCGAATCCGTCAAGATATCAGGGTTCGGTACGTTTAATGTAAGACAAAAGACTGCAAGGCGCGGAAGGAATCCTAAAACAGGTGATGACCTTGAGATAACCCCAAGAAGGGTTATTACGTTCAGGGCGAGTAACCAGGTTAAATCTTCAATGGAGAAACATGATGTATAAACCTGCACCAGAGAGCTTTAAGTCGTTCATATCTTTTCCGGATAAACTATTTTACAAGATAGGAGAAGTGAGTAAGATTGTTGGTGTTGAACCATATGTTCTCAGATACTGGGAAACAGAGTTCACTTTTTTAAAGCCGAGGAAAAATAAATCCGGTCAGAGAGTTTATATCAAAAAAGATGTCGAACTCCTGCTATCTATTAAAAAGCTTCTCTATCAGGAAAGATATACAATAGAGGGTGTCAGAAAAAGATTTGGTCTTGGCTCTGCTCAGGCTGAAACCAAACCTGAACCGGAAGCGTCAAAGAAAGAAGTTCATCAACCTGCCAGGACAATCGAGCATATCAAAAAAAGACTCAGGGAGATACTGAGTCAACTCCAGTAAAGAATCAAAAAAATCGGGGCGTAGCGCAGCCTGGTAGCGCACTCGCTTGGGGTGTGAGTGGTCGGCAGTTCAAATCTGCTCGCCCCGACCATTTTTAATCAAGGAATTCCATGGAGTTGAGCTTCAGGATTTTCTAAATATTTTATTCACTATTTAAAACCTTTAATAAATCTCTCACATTAGAATATAGCAATTGCTAAATTTAATCAAAAGAATTCCTCGCAGCTCTGCTGCGGGGTAGTTCATTTTAGACGATGTATATTATTTCATCAAAAATAGAAGACAGTATAAGAGATTTACAGTCGATGTCATGAATATGTACGGCAAGATGGTGCTGGCCGATGATGTGAAGATTCTTGACATAAGTCTCAGCGGGATTTCTCTGAAGGCAGACAGAAGGCTTAATATCGGTTGCAATCATATGCTGAATATAGAAGATAAAGATAATATTTTGAATGTTAAGGGAAAGGTTATTTGGTCATTGCTCAGTGAAAACAAAGACGGAAAGCGCGGTGAGATTGTTCCTATATATACAGCCGGCATGAAATTTACGGATATCACGAAAAAGAAGAAAAAGGAAGTTGCCGAGTTCATAGCTGCACATTTCAACAATGGACATAAGGTATCAGACGCATCAAATGAGCAGAAGAAAGAAGTTCATAAACAGGTCAATGTGTCTAAAATAAGCGGGCTCAGGATTTTTATCAAGGCAAATATCAATGCTCCGGGGGAACTTATACTGAATCGCAACAAGAATTTCAGGGTAAAAGAACTCAGTCCCACTGATATGCTCATGGAAAGCAAACAACCACTGGAGATCGATAGCAAGTTAGATATGGAGATATTACTTCCGGAATATAAAAATATCAATGCGCTTGGATGTGTTGCATCATGCTGTACAAAAAAGGATAAGGATTCAGTGAATTATGACATCGGGATAGAATTTCTGGACATGCCTGAAAAAGATTGGGAATTACCCAGCGGATTTATTTTTCTGTACGATCATATTGATGAAGGCAATTAATGTATCGTTATTATTGTGACCTGTAAGGGAAATAGAGACTGAAGACTGAGCCCTTTCCGGTAGGACTGTCTACTTTAATAAAACCTCCATGACCCTCAACAATTTTTTTGCAGATTGAAAGACCTAGACCCGTCTCTTTTTTTGTAACTTTGGTGGTAAAAAAAGGTTCAAAAATTAAATTCAGATTTTTTTCAGGAATCCCTATGCCCGTATCTGCTATTTTCAACGTCACATAATTTTTCCTGTTCATTGATTCTTCATTGGTTTCAATAGTAAGTGACCCGCCCTGGGGCATTGCGTCAATAGCGTTTGATATGAGGTTATTGATTGCTTCCTTAATGTGTTTTTTATCGGCATATACAGGGGTGACTTCTCCAAAAGATCTTTGTATGCTGATTGACCGCTGATTGCAAAGAATTTTGTATGCATTTAAAGATTCAACAGCTACCCTGTTGATATCAAGTTTTTTCTTGACAAAAAAAGGCTTATTTGAAAAAAGCAATACATCTCTAAGTATGTCCTCAAGTCTTTTTACTTCCAAAGAAATCAGTTCTGCATACTCTTTTTCTTTTGCTCCGGAAGGAATATTTTTATTGAGTCTTTCTGCAAATCCTCCGATTATGGTAATCGGATTCCGTATCTCATGCGCCACATTTGCCGTGAGCCTGCCGAGGGCGGATAATTTTTCATGTTCAGTAAGCTTTTTATGCAACCTTTTCTCAGCTTCTTCAAACTTGCATTTAGCCCTTTCCATTTTGGCAATAGACCTGCGTAATGTTCTTAATTCATTGATGAGCTGTTCCCTTGTCTTATATGCATCCTTCATATAGCATTTCCTTTTTGATTATCTATTCAACCAAAAGTGTTCCTCGAATCATTGATTCGGAGTTTATCATAATCTTTCCCCTTAATTATATCTTTAAATTGCATCTGCTGTGTTCAAAACCATAGCAAGCTGCTTCTTTGCAGCGCTCTGGAATTTGAACCAGTGTGAGTTTATATCTCTGACAGAAATGTCAACGAACCTCGGCCTGTTCGGTTTAGGATTGCCTGTAGAAGAATCATCTTCAGGGATTTCCGATGCATCCCTTGAGAAAATCAAAGCTTCGTTTATCCACTTATCCTCATCATAGTCTTCCATCTTTGGATACATATCCCGAATCAATTTAATTCGCTCATCAAGATTTTCAGCATTAATAATCTTTTCAAAATCTGATTTCACATCTTCCCACTTGGCTCTCCCCTTTTTAATGAGCTGGAAAATTTCTTCTGAGGCTCTTAGTGCTCGTTCCTTATTATCTATTTTAACTTTACCAAATCTTTCATCGATCCAGGAATTAGATATTTCATCCGGCTTATGAAAAACTTCCGCATGGCCTACATTCGGAGGCAGATTCTTGAAAATACCTGATTTAAAAACTCGATTCCAATCCTCATGGAATGCACTGAACCTCTCATGATGCCAGATTTCTTCAGCCATGCTGTTTTCAATTGCTGCACCAAACCTTTATTCAATGACAGTTACTGTTTCGTATAGTGAAGGCAATTTGTCTTGTTTTAATCTGAATTTTGTTCCATGATTATGACCCGTGCGAGCATCAAAATCCACTAACACGTAGCCCTTTTCAGCACAGTCCAGAAATTTTGCAAATGAAAAACCAGACAAGATAAGAAGCTTATCGTATTTGAAATACTCATGTTTGTCTTCAATCTTGGTATCAGCAACTACATAAAAGCAGTTCATTATCTTAGAGCCAATCGCGTAATTGAGATCGTCAAATGCCCAGTAAGGGTCGGGGTTGATTGGTCCTAAGCCGACACGCTCTTTCACTGTATCGAGCCATGCACATATTTCAGGGTTTGAAGTGTCAGCTTTGTAAGCGTCAAAAACAAAAATAAACTTCTTGTTGTTTCTATCAACGACAACTCTAAAACCACGGTTTGTATATGCCGTTGCACTTGTGGTAGAGCGAAAACTCTTTTCCGTTTTGGGATATTTTTTGCCAGCTTCCTTGTGCTTCCATCCGCATAGAGGGAGAAGAATACTTGAAACAATCTTAGCGCCAGTGGGTGAAGGTTCAATATGCTTTAGAGTCACTAAAGAAGTGGTATGTTTTCTTTGTCCTTTTAGTTCCCACTCTCGCGCATTTGGTAAAGGCAAATTATTTTCTTTGATACCAAGTAATGATTCCAGCGTATTACCAACAGCGCCATCGTTTCTCTTGTTGATAGTTTTTTTTACGCTTTTATACCAGCCGACTTTAATTATTTCTTGGATGGTCTTTATAAGTTCTTCTTTTGTATAAAGCTTCATTTAGCAGGAGGTCTCCAAAAATCTAAAAGATACTCAAATGTTGTACCCATAGTTATATAGTTTGAGGGCCAACCAAAAATGCCTATGCGATTAACTATATTGGTTCTATCCCATATTATGATGTTCCGCAACTCATAACCCCGCTTCCTTAGTTCTTCAACTAAAGCAATATGGATTGTAATCCTCTCGTTTTCCCACCACATATCAGGGACATTTATTACGCAGTGACCCTTTGGCTTGAGCAAAGGCAATAGTCCTTCGTATATGTCTCCCATTGTTTTTGAATATTCAGCTAAACTCATGGTTCCAAGGTCTTTTGGATTTTGACTATACTGCTCTACCTTTAAGAATTGTTCGTTTTTCCTCTCATCCCCGCGACGACTTTTGTTCTTTCTTGCTCTGTTTAACAAATTTGCATAAGGAGGCGATGTAAAAATTAATTTAACTGTTCCTTCTTCTAAATAAGCAGGAATATTAAGTGCATCATCAGCAATTGCTATTTGTCTGGTATCTCCGAAAAGCGTGTCTTGGCTAAGGCGCTGTCCGCACAAGTTGATATACTCTCTCTTTAAATCAAAGCCAACTGCATTTCTCCCGCAATCTTTAGCAGCAACTAAGGTAGTCCCAGAACCCACAAAAGGGTCTAAAACAATCTCGCCTTTATGACTAAAAAGCTCAATAACCTTTTTTGCAAGTGAAAGTGGGAAAGTAGCAGGATGCAAAGTTCTATCTCTTACATCTTTTTTATCATAATTAAATTGCCATACGCCTAGTTGAGATTTAATCCATTCTTTTGGTGTCTGACAGTTTATGTGTGTAGGTTTGCAATCGCATGTTCTATGAAATGGTATATCCAATTTTTGAGAATATATGGCCTGCGTTTCTCTAATTGTCAAATACTCCTTAACCACTTCAGGGTATTTAAACTTCTTCTTTAGGGGTTTATTTCTTATTTTGCTTTTCATTTTTTAAAATACATTTCTACAGTTTATAGTATTTTAGATTTACACTCTCATCTTGCAGTTCATCCATCACTTGACCATCGCCGATGATTATGGTCGTCTTTGGTTTTTCACTATTCAATTAGAACCGTCCCCTTTTCTATTTCTTTAATATTTCTACCGTATCGAATTTTTGGTCATCAACGAAAAGTACATGACAAACCCTTTTTATTTTGTTGATCGTTCTGCTCGGAAGTTTTATTTTATTTCTGAAAAACATTTCTTAAATTAACCTTCCTACAGCGTTACAGTCTTGACAAAGAACCCTCCCATATTCCCTCGTTTCCTAATCCTCTAATGGTATAAAAATTCTGCTCATCTGTAATTTTCAATCTTTCAACCATCCATTCTGCAATAACATCTCTTATCTCGCCTCAATCTGCGTTTTCGCTATCCTACTTCCTCCTTTTCATTAACTTAGTCTTATCCGCATTTTGTAAAGCCACAGTTATGGCATACGGCGCATCCGCCTTCGTGTTCAACTGCACCGCCGCATTCAGGGCAGGCGCCCATGAGCATGATGACCTTATTGCTGTCTCCATTGCCCTTCTTGCCTTTTGCATTGTATTTCTCTAATGCTCTTGCTATGGCATCAGAGCAGGAAAGCACCCTGCCTCCGTCATGCCATGTCGGTGAATGGCATGAAATGCCTTTCAGTTGATTGATAACTTCATCAGGCTCGATATTTGATCTGAATGCAAGCGACACGAGTCTGCCGATCGCTTCGGACTGACTCGCAGCACATCCGCCGGCCTTGCCCATTGAGGTGAAAAGTTCAAAAAGATGTCCCTCTCCATCTTCATTAATCGTGACATAGAGATTTCCACAGCCTGTCTTCATGAACCTTGTTGATCCTCTTATAACTTCCGGTCTTTTTCTCGGCACAATCTTCTGCCATGATTCTATTGCATGCTTCTCATCTTTTCTGCCCTTTGTGAGAACCTGCTTTTCTCTTGAACCGTCGCGGTAAACAGTGACGCCCTTGCAGCCGAGTTTATATGCGAGGAGATATACGTCTTCCACATCTTTTGGAGTTGCTTTATGAGGGAAATTCACAGTTTTTGAAACAGCATTATCAACGAATTTCTGGAAAGCCGCCTGCATGGTTATATGTTCCACGGGTGAGATGTCATGGGCAGTTACAAAGACAGCCTTAACATCGCTTGGTATCTCTTCAAAATCCTGCACGGAACCTTTGTCTGCTATCCTCTCCATGAGGTCTCTGGACCAGAATCCGCGTTCTTTTGCAACCTTCTCAAAATATGGGTTTATCTCAATGAGTTTTGTGCCTTCCATGACAGTCCTTACGAAAGAGACGGCAAAGAGCGGTTCAATCCCTGATGAACAGCCTGCTATTATCGAGAGAGTTCCTGTTGGGGCTATGGTTGTAACTGTTGCATTTCTCAGTTTTACCTTGCCGTCATAGATACTTCCTTCATAATTCGGAAAGACCACCCGTGCGGCTGCAAGCGCTTCTGATGCGCTCTTGCCTTCTTTCTGAATGAACTCCATTACATCTTCTGCAAGATGCGCAGCCTTATCAGAGTTATACGGAATCCCGAGTTGTATGAGCATGTCTGCCCATCCCATCACCCCAAGGCCTATCTTTCTGTTCGCCTTTGTCATCTCCTCTATCTTCGGGAGAGGATATTTGTTGATATCGATGACATTATCGAGGAAGTGTACTGCTTTCCATGTTGTGTCTCTGAGTTTATCCCAGTCCACCTCAGTGCTTTCTGGTTTTATCATCTTTGCGAGATTGATTGAACCCAGGTTGCAGGACTCATACGGCAGAAGTGGCTGTTCACCGCAGGGATTGGTTGACTCTATATGTCCTGCTTTGGGGGTAGGATTTGACGCATCAACCCTGTCAATGAAGACGATGCCGGGTTCTCCGTTTCTCCATGCATGCTCTACGATGAGATTAAAGACGTCCTTAGCCTTCAGGGTGTTCGCTACTTTTTTTGTTCTTGGGTTGATAAGGTCATATGTCTTGTCTTCTTCAACGGCCTGCATGAACTCATCAGTAATTGCAACAGAGATATTAAAGTTATTGAATTTTGCAGTGTCATCCTTGCATGTAATAAAATTGAGGATATCAGGGTGATCGACCCTCAGGATGCCCATATTGGCGCCTCTTCTCGTGCCGCCCTGTTTAACAGCTTCAGTGGCTGTATCAAAAACAGTCATAAAAGAGACCGGGCCTGAGGATATGCCTTTGGTGGAGCCGACAATATCTCCATTCGGTCTCAGCCTCGAAAAACTGAAGCCTGTGCCTCCGCCTGATTTATGAATAATCGCGGTATGTTTGACCGCGTCGAAAATGGATTCCATAGAGTCATTAACAGGGAGTACAAAACAAGCACTGAGCTGGCCGAGCCTCCTTCCTGCATTCATAAGGGTAGGGCTGTTTGGAAGAAATGCAAGGGAAGTCAGCATAGTGTAGAAATCGTTCTCAAACGCTTCGACTTCTTCAGGAGATTTTCCATACTGCAGATCAGCAGATGCAATACTTTTTGCAACCCTTCTGAAGAGATCGTCAGGCGTCTCTACTACCTTTCCCTCCTCATTCTTTTTCAGGTACCTCTTTTCAAGCACCTTCAATGCATTTGGTGTCAAGTTTAATCCTTTCAGCGCTTCCATAGCTCCCCCTTTTCAATGACGTCCATACAATTTTTTATTTGGTTTTTACTGTTTTTCAAAATAAGTTCTTTCTTTATTTGCATCACGTATGCTGCTTATCTGCCTATTCATTTCTTCAATCACGTTTTCACCCTCTATCAGGCAGGCTTTTGTGCATAAATAGGGACAATTTAGGCATTCAAGCCAGTTTCCTAACCCTCTGCAAGGTTCCAAGGATTGTCTCCTTTTGAGATTTTACTTTAACAATAAATTGTATTCCCTGAAAATTAAACCACAATATATTGTGCTTGTCAAGGAAAAAGTGAATTTTTTATAATAGATTGATTTAGAAAGGTTTTTCTGGGGAAATGTGTGTGAATAATATGTGTAAAGATTATTTTATAATCTCGGCAGTAAAGGTATATAATTCGGCGTCCCTCCATGCGTATTCCGGTAAACCTGCTTTTGCACAAAGGTTTTTCAGAAAGGCGTCTCTGTCCCATCCCAATTCTCCTGCGACCTGTGGAAGAAGAAGGCCGCTATGTGCGCCTTTTCTGATAACAAGACCATGTTTGCCGATTTGGATGTCCTTTATGTCTTTGACCGGATTCATTGGAGAAAGTATTGATATCTCGATATCGATATCCTTTAATTCCTCTTCTCTCATTGGAGGGAATCTCGGGTCGCCTGAACACGCTGCTATGGCATTTTTTATTACAGACTGATACAGCGGCATGATCGCCTGAACATGCCCGATACAGCCCCTTAAAGAGCCATTCTTTTTAATAGTCACAAAAACAGCTCCATCAGCCTTGTATTTCTGGTTGTTTACTTCTATCTTAGGCGTTTTCCCATTTCTCACATAATCAGTAACAGCCTTTCCTGCCAAAGCAAGAAGGTCTTTCTTTTCCTGTTCTGTTAAGGGACTTTTATAGAGTCCGATGGAGGCATAACCAACTACATGATCCTTTCCGTCTGAAACATCGCCTGAATTTGCATACTTAAATAGCACGCCGAGGTTTGCTCCCTGCCTCCGTGCTATCTCCATGGCAATGATCACCGGGAATGCGCCGCACATTTCAGCCGTACCATCCTTCAAAAGCTGTCCCGCATCTATGACAGAAAGTCTCTCAATGGCTGATATCATACGGCTGTCCATTTCTATCGCCTTATGATAATCATGATAGTGTGAGAGGTCTGTGCTTGCAATGATTAATGTTTTCTCATCAAGTATCTCTGTCAGTCTTGATATAAGATGTTCGTATGTATGTTTCGTGGGTGAACCAACGAGAATGGGAATTATAGTAAAGTCTTTAAGGACTGTTTGGAGGAACGGCAACTGTACCTCGATCGAATGCTCTTTTTCAAATGCGCCCGGATTAAACATAACGTCAGCATTCCCGTTGAGCAGGCTTTCCGCAAGTTTTTCATTTATCTTTATATCACCGATAGGAGTTCTGAAACTCCCTTTTGTATAAACAGACGCCCCTTTGAATCCCGCATGATGACTGGATCCGATCAGTATAACCTTTTGTATCCCGCTGTCTTTAATCTCCTGATATCCGTATGCTGCCACCTGTCCTGAATATCTGTAGCCTGCATGCGGCGATATGATTGCGATGAGTCTTCCATCTCTCTTTCCTTTCTGCACTTTAGATAGAAAACTTCCGACAGCTTCTTTCAATTCCTTTTTATCAGAGGGATAGAACTTACCGGCTACAGAAGGCTCTTTGATATTTTCAGCACAGCCTGCAGAGCAGGGAATAAAGAGAAGGCAGCAGACAATAAGAAAAAATAATTTTATAAAATTCAATCTATTTTCCTCCAGAACATCGCCTCTTTCAGGTTATTTTCAGGGATTTTTTCAGCCTTTGCCTTTTTTATGAAGGGGCTGAAAAAACTTCCTAACAATAATAACACCAAAAAATCTCTTCTTTTTATACAACTGTGTCTATGTTGTGTTTTTGTCATTCCGACTTGTTCGGAATCCTTCTTATTAGAAAAGATTCTGGACAAGCCAGAATGACAGAACTTGTAGATTGAAGATTTGCTGCGGGTTAATTGATTCCCTGTATTTGTCATTCCTAACTCCATACTCCTGCAACAGGACTGCTGCAGAATTTGCACTTGCCATTCAATATATGATTCTGTTTTACAAAATATCCAATCCTTTCGACCAGCAGCTTTTTGCATTTAGGGCAGAATGTGCTTTCCCCTTCATGCCTGATGTTTCCGATGTAGACATATCTCAAACCGGAATCCATTGCAGCCTTTCTCGCATCAATAAGGGTCTCAAGCGGGGTAGGGGGAAGATTCGTCAGTTTGTAATGAGGAAAGAACCTTGAGAAATGGACCGGTGTATCAGATCCGAGGTTTTTCTGCATCCATATGCACATATCTTTGATATTCTTTATGTTGTCATTCAACGTAGGGATAACAAGATTGGTGATTTCAAGCCAGACACCTTCTTCCTTTAAAACCACAAGAGAATTCAGTACAGGCTTTAGACTGCCGCTGCAGATCCTGCCATAGAAATCCTCTGTGAATGCCTTAAGGTCAATATCAGCGGCATCCATGTATTTTGATAATTTCCTGAGAGGTTTTTCATTTATATATCCGCAGGAATGCATTGTGTTCTTTATCCCCTGCTTCCTGGCAATGACAGCCGTATCATACATATATTCATAAAAGACTGTAGGTTCTGTATACGTGTAGGTAACAGACCTGCATTTATTTGCTATCGCCTGAGAGACTACTTTATCCGGAGGCAGGTCATACGTATCAGTATCTTCAGGTTTTGCCTGGGATATCTGCCAGTTCTGGCAGAATTTACAACTCAGTACACACCCTGCGGTAGCGATGGAAAAAGCAGTAGTCCCCGGCAGAAAGTGAAAAAACGGTTTTTTTTCTATCGGATCAATATGTACAGCGCATGGTTTTCCGTATACAAGGCTGTATAGTTTTCCATCCTTGTTCATCCTTGTCCTGCACCTGCTGCGCTGGCCTTCATCCAGGACACAACCGTTCGGGCAAAGCTCGCACTGGACTCGATTAGCCATATTTATATTATAAAACTATTGAATATAAAAAATAGATTTATTATATAATTTAGGTAATTAGCACTCTCAATATGAGAGTGCTAATTTATTTTTTATAACAAAATTCTAAAAATGTCAATAGGGTATTTGTTATTTTATAAATAAAATCTACAAAAATTGACATTTATTCCCGCTCTCTGTTTAAATTAATCATGTGGGAATATACAGATAAGGTAAAAAAATTCTTTTTAGAACCAAAGAATATCGGCGAAGTTGAGAACCCGGATGCTGTGGGAGATGTCGGCAGTATGGTATGCGGTGATGCTCTGAGGCTTACTCTGAAAATTGACAAAGATACGAGCAGGATCACTGATGCGAAATTCCAGACATTCGGCTGTGCGAGCGCTATCGCAAGCTCATCAGCGCTGACTGAACTTATTAAGGGAAAGACACTTGATGAGGCGATTCAGGTAACAAATCAGGATATTGCAGAATTCCTCGGCGGTCTGCCCCAGGAGAAGATGCACTGCTCAGTCCTGGGAAGAGAGGCTCTTGAGTCTGCTATTGCAAATTATAAGGGCATACCGATAGCTGTTGAAGAAGAAGGCAAGGTTCTCTGCAAGTGTTTCAATGTTACAGAAGAAAAGATAAGGAAGGTTGCGATAGAAAATCATCTGACTACAGTTGATGAAATTACTGATTACACGAAGGCCGGGGGAGGCTGCGGTGAATGCAGGCCTGATATAGAGGCTATTCTCAGGGACATATGGTCTTTGAAGGCGCCTGAAAAGCCTGTAAAGCCAAAGAAACTTACCAACCTTCAGAAGATAGCTCTCATTCAGGAGATTATCGAGCGGGAAATAAGGCCGGGATTACAGGCAGACGGAGGAGACATCGAACTCATTGACATAGACGGCAACAGGGTTATTATTGCCCTGCGCGGCATGTGCACCGGATGCGCTATGGCAGGCGTAACAATCAATGGCGTCCAGCTAAAACTCAGGGAACTTGTAAGCGATGATATAGTTATAGAGGCGCAATGAACACGATATATTTTGACAATAATGCAACAACCCCTGTAGCCCCTGAAGTTCTTGAGGAGATGCTTCCGTACCTCAGTGAATATTATGGCAACCCTTCAAGCATGCATACCTTTGGCGGTCAGCTCCACAGAAAGGTTGAAGAGGCAAGGCACAGGGTTGCGCAACTGATTGGCGCTGAGCCTGAGGAGATAATTTTCACGAGCTGCGGCACAGAAAGCGACAATACAGCAATAATGAGCGCTGTTGAATCATATCCCCAAAAAAGGCATATCATTACAACAAGGGTTGAGCACCCTGCTGTTATGAATTTCTGCAAGCATCTTGCGCGAAAAGGCTTCAGGGTTACATACCTGCCTGTTAACAACTATGGACAATTACAGGTCAGTGATTTAATGAAGACGATTGAGGATGATACAGTGGCGGTATCCATCATGTATGCTAATAACGAGGTTGGGAATATCTTCCCTATACCGGAAATCGTAGAAATACTCAGGGAAAGGCGAATACTGTTTCATACTGATGCTGTTCAGGTCGTTGGGAAGATACCCATAGACGTCAAGAAACTCCCTGTTGATATGCTGTCCCTTTCAGGTCATAAGCTGCATGCCCCCAAAGGCATAGGGGCTCTGTATGTAAGAAAAGGCACAAGGTTTTCTCCCTATCTTATCGGTGGACATCAGGAGAGGGGGAGGAGGGCCGGCACTGAAAATGTGGCGTCAATCATAGCCCTTGGCAAGGCATGTGAACTTGCCTTGAAGAATCTCAATGAAGAAGTCGTATATTTAACCCGTTTGCGGGATAAACTTGAGAATTCGCTTTTGCAGTCATGCCCTGATGCCAGGATCAACGGAGATGTAAGCAGCAGACTGCCGAATACCACAAACCTGAGTTTTGAGTACGTTGAAGGGGAAGCGATACTGCTTAGACTCAATGAATACGGCATCTGCGCCTCATCAGGTTCGGCCTGCACTTCCGGGTCTCTTGAGCCTTCTCATGTCCTCAGGGCAATGGGAGTGCCTTTTACCGCAATACACGGCTCAATCAGATTTTCATTAAGCAGATACAATATAGAGGATGAGATAGATAAAGTAACAGAGATTATGCCAAAGATAATAAAAAACCTCAGGATGCTCTCCCCATTCGGCAGGGATAAGCTCGGTCAGAGTATCAAATGTCCTTAATCCGCTTTATCCCAGTCCTTTTCCTACTATTAAAAAAATGATAATTCCTAAATTTAACGGGCGTATACAGAAATGCATTAAAGTCATTCTTTAAGAATCTCCTTCTGTGCACGCTGCCGCTGGGATTTATTTTTACAACCTCAGATTTTTCCCAGTTCTGAAACAGGTCAATTATTTTATCAAGCGATTCATGGTGCAGTTTCTCTATTGTCTCCCTGACCGGCATGTAAGTGACAATATTTCTGTCGAGGAAATCCCCTACTTTTTCCGGATAACAGATGGTGAGAAATGCCATGCTCCTTAAAATCCTTTTGTTTGTTTTAAAAGAAAAAATGCACCTTTCTATGGAATTTTCGAGGAAGATGTCGTTTCTAACCTGTATATTTCGGTCTATCTCCCTTACTTGCTGCCAGTATTTCTTGTCGATAATGCAGTCAGCCTTCATTTCGAGTAAAGTATGTTTTATATTCTTTTTGTTTGCAGTATAGATGTTGTGAGCAACAGTATCTGCAGCAAGATGGCTCATATATCCATATACGAATGCCTTTTGCTGTTTTGTCTCGGCTGCCTTCAAAAGATCAAAGGTAAAATCCCAGTTGTGAGAGTTTTTGTGGTCCGGCAGATATTTCTTGCCGACGATAATGTCAGCCATAAGATTCCCATATATGAAATCTTTCCTGTATTTTTTGATAATCTTAAAGAGGCCTGCAGGAAGTAGAGCGCCATATGAAAACAATTCGCTTCCAAGGTATGTATGTGTTAAGGGACCCCAGGCAAATGCCAATGACGGCAAAAGTAATATATATATAATTATCAACAAGTTAAATATAATCATTTAAACCCTTTTATTAAGTCTAAAATAAGCCTTACCCCAATGCCGGAGGCGCCCTTTGGCATGTAAGGTTTTTCTTTTTCTATCCATGCGGTCCCTGCTATGTCGAGATGTACCCATGGTGTATCTCCGGCAAATTCATACAAAAAGTATGCCGATGAGATGAGAGAGCCGCTTTTCCCTCCTGTATTTTTGAGATCAGCAATATCGCTTTTTAGAGATTCTTCAGATTCCTCAAAGAGAGGCATTTCCCAGACCCTCTCATAGGTATTATCCCCGGATTTTTTTAATTTATCAACCAGATCCCTGTCATTCCCCATCATTGCTATCGCAACATTTCCCAGGGCTATGGAACATGCGCCTGTTAGAGTTGCCAAATCTATGATCATTGCTGGTTTAAGGCGTTTGGCATAGCCTATTGCATCAGCAAGTGTCATGCGGCCTTCAGCGTCTGTACTGATGATCTCGATCGTCTTTCCGTTGATAGCCCTCACAACATCACCCGGCCTTGTCGCTGAACCCCCGGAAAGGTTTTCTGTTGCAGGCAGGATTCCGATCAGGTTGACAGGCAATTTCAATTCAGAAGCAGCCCTGATAATTCCGAGAACAGCTGCGCCGCCGGCCATGTCGTATTTCATCTTTTCCATGCCATCCGCTGGTTTTATGGATATTCCGCCGCTGTCGAATGTGATCGACTTTCCTATGAGAACCACAGGCGCTCCTTTTGCGCCATGGTAATGAAGCATAATAAATTTCGGAGGCTGATTCGAGCCATATGCAACTGACAAATAAGAGCCCATACCAAGTCTCTGACATTCCTTTTTTTCAAAAATCTTCACTGTGAGGTTTTTTCTTTTAAGAGATCCGGCTGCATCTGCTAAACGGGAAGGGGTCATGTCATTTGCAGGGGTGTTTATTAAATCCCTTGCAAAATTGACAGATGATGCCACTGTTTCAGTCCTGTGAAGATCAGCTTTCAGACTATTCGTAATCTTTGAAAGCAATATGAGACTGTTAATTTTTTTGGTTTTATTCTCGTGGATATATTTTTTGAATGTGTAAAGCCCGAGCAGGCTTCCTTCGATGAAATCTGTTGCCGACATTTTCAGGGATGAAAGGGCTCTGGTTGATAATGCAATCTTTTTCATTCCCATATCACGAAGAAAAACTGCTGATTTTCCGCCTGCCTGTCTCACTTTCTCTTTAGAAATCTTGTCTTTTTTGCCAAGACCTGCGAGAAGTATCCTTTCGGGTTTGGTATCCATAGGAGCAGGAAGGAGCAGGAGTTCATTCTGTTTGCCGCTGAACTCTTTGGAGAATGATTTTTTTATAAGGCTGGAAAGAGATATGTCCAGGTTATTATAGAGCCCTTTATCACCTTCAGTGAAAGGAAGAATAAGGGCATCACAGGCGCAGTCATTTTCTTTGAGATTCTTTATAACTACATTCATCTAACTATTAATATTAGCCTATTTTCTCAATAAATATCCATGAGGAATCGATTGACAGAAAATATTATTTAGGCAATTATGTATTATGCATGCTTCAGAAACAGGCGGATCTTTTACAAGAGAAGCTATAGAGAAGTTTTATGGAACACCATTCACTGAAGGAAACAGAGTCACTCTTCTATGGAAAGAGAAAGAATCATTCTACACAATATTTGAATCAATAGAGAACGCAAAGGAACTCGTATGCCTGGAGTTCTACATTTTCCGCAACGATGAAACAGGAAATGAGCTGTCGGATATATTAAAGAGAAAAGCAACAGAAGGCGTAAATATCTATATCCTCTATGACCATTTCGGCTCATTCGGCACGCCAATAAAATTCTGGAAAAGTCTGAAACAGGCAGGGGTTCATATTAGGGCGTCGCGTCCATTTAAATGGACAGACCCGCTCCATTATGTTTATCGGGATCATAAAAAGCTTATTATCGTTGACGGGGTATTGGCTTTCACCGGCGGACTTAATATTGCAAATGAATACAGGGGATACCACAGGATTAAGAGAATCAAAGGATGGAGGGATACAGGCATATTTCTTAGAGGACCCATAGCGAAAACACTTTTCGGGATATTTACAAAAAGCTGGGAGATATGGAAAGGCACGCCGATTCAGCACAATATTAATCTGCAGCCATCCTCAGACGGCATTCCTGTAATTCCCATATTTGCAAGCTCCTCCAGAGGCAGAAGGAAAATGAGGAAGCTGCTCTACTACAGCATAGCCCGGGCTCAGAAATGCATCTATCTGACAACAGCCTATTTTACTCCGAGCAGGCGGATGATCAATATCCTTGAAGAAGCGGTATCCAGGGGGGTAAACGTAAAGCTGCTTTTACCGGGCAGGTCAGATGTAACAGCAGCGCATTACGCAGGCAGGGCTTCTTTTACAAAGCTCCTTAAGGCCGGCGTTGAGATATATAATTACCAGGGAGAAATACTGCATGCGAAGACCTCTGTTTTTGACGGGATATGGAGTGTGATCGGTTCAGCGAACCTCGATTTTCAGTCTCTCAGGAGAAATGACGAGGGTAATGTAGGCATAATGGATGAAAATTTCGGAATGCAGATGATAGAGATTTTTAATGAGGATTTAAGGCAGTCGGAACAGATAATTCTTGATACATGGGTCAAACGGCCCTTCTGGGAGAAGGCTAAGGAACAGTTCTTTGCATTGTTCAGGAGGAGGCTGTAGAGCAGATTGCTCTGACGGCAGAGGATGGAGTATTGTAGCTCATTCTCGGTCGTTCCTCCCTGCGAGGCTTTTGTGTCTTTATTTTCAAATGCTTTACTTGACTATCGACAAAAGAATCCGCTCTAATACTCCATCCGCTGCTGTTGTTATAATTTCATGAATTATATGGTTAAAATAGTCACTCAGGAGGTTCATAATGATGACAAACCACTCAATGGATTTTTTCGTGCAGCTGCACCTTACAGAAAGGTGTAATCTGAAATGCAAACATTGTTATCAGACAGGGAGGAAAGTTTATGAATTGTCATTTGCCGAGGTTGCAGGTCTTATAAAGGAGACTGTAGAAACTCTGAAAGAATGGAGAAAATTATATGACATGGAATATTCTCCAAGTTTCAATGTGACCGGCGGAGAACCCTTTTTGCGGAATGATATTTTTGATATTCTCGCTGAAATAGGATACAGGGGTTTTGATATATACCTGCTGACAAACGGAATCCTTGTAAATAAAAAGAAGGCGGAGGCACTGTTCAATCTCGGTGTGAAGGGAGTGCAGGTGAGCATAGAAGGCCCTGAAAATATTCATGATTCAATACGGGGGAAAGGCAGTTTTTCAGGTTCTGTAAAGGGCATTAAAAATCTTCTTGACGCCGGGTTGAGGGTTACATTAAATACTACACTTTCATCAGTGAATGCGGATCATTTAATGGATATAATCGGGATATCTTCACGTCTTGGCGTCCGGCGCATCGGTTTTTCACGTCTTGTCCCATCAGGAAGGGGCAAAACAATGCTGAAAGATGCGCTGGATACAGAGAGGGTGAAAGATCTCTATGAAAAGATCTTTTTTATGGATACCGGCGAACTCGAAATTGTTACAGGAGACCCTGTTGCAACCCAATCGAAAATAGAAGATGTCCATGCAGATAAAGGAAAAATCCCGTTGGGAGGCTGTGCAGCAGGAGTATCAGGTCTGACAGTTATGCCGGATGGTACGATCACACCTTGCAGAAGATTGCCCATTCCAATAGGTAATATTAGAATAGATTCATTAAGAGAGGTCTGGGCTGGTTCAGATGTTCTGGAAGCCTTACGGGACAGAAGCAGATATAAGGGCAAATGCAGGAGATGTAAAAGATGGGCAGACTGCCGTGGCTGCAGGGCCATATCATATGCTTTCTCAAGGGCAAAAGGAAAAAGTGATTTCCTTGCCGAAGACCCTCAGTGTTTCATATCTCCTAACCCAAATAATGCAATTAACCACTGAGTCCGAATAAGCATAATTCCGCAACTAATCCAGCGGAATGATGCTTGTTCGTATAAAACGATGTAGATGAGAATATTTTATTTTAAAACGCATTTCATTATCTCGTCAAAAATTAGTTTTGAAGCCTCTGGTTTCGCAAATTTTCTGATCTGTTTTTGCATCACCTTGAGATTTTGTTCGTTAGTTATCGTGTTGATGATTGCCTCAGGGAGCTTTTTAGCAATGTCATGCGGTTCAATGATAATGCAGGCGCCTTTTTGAGAGTAAGCCCTGGCATTATACATATGATGGTTCTCTGTCACGGTCGACGACGGCAGGATTATTGATGGCACGCCTGATACGGATAGCTCTGCAAGGGTTACAGCTCCGCCTGCTGAGACTGCGAGGTCTGCAATTGCATATGCCTGTTCCATCTGCTCAATAAAGGGGAGCACCCTGAAATGATGAAGGTTTTTGTTTTTCAATCTGTCAGAAACGTATGCAAAATCGCGTTCTCCGGTCTGCCAGAGGAGTTGAATGTTATTCCCGGCAAAAAGGGAAACATTATCGAGTATTACCCGGTTTAATGCGCCTGAATCAGAACTTCCTCCTGTGACAAGGCATGTGCGCAGGTTAGGGCTGAGGCCAAAGAACCTGTAGGCACTATCTCTGTCAACAGAGGGATATATTATGGAATTTCTTATTGGCGTACCGGTGAGCACCAGTTTTTCTTTCGGAAAATGCATAGCTGTCTCGCTGAAAGATATGCATATTTTATCAGCCTTATTTTTGAGAAACGTATTGGTTTTGCCGGGATATACATTCGGTTCTATGATTATGGTTGGAATCTTCTTTAGTGCAGCAGCATATACGAACGGACCGCTGGGGTATGCGCCTAAACCTACGACTACATCAGGCCGGTGTTGCTGCAGAATTTTCATGGATTGTATTAAACTCAGACCAAAATAAAAGGGTAGCATTAAATTTTTGTATCTGTTTTTTCTCTCAACAGGGACGATGGTGAGAGAATATTTTAGAATATCGGCAGGAAGCACCCTTTCCATCTGTACCCTGCCGTTAACTCCGACAAAAACGATTTTACTCTGGCGTGTGTGTTCTTTAATGCACTCGATGAGTGCAACAGCAAGGTTCAGATGCCCATAAGTTTCTCCGCTGCTTAAAATTACATTCAGATTGTCTGTCATTGCGGTTTGTCCGCAATCCTTTTGGTTTTTTCAGAAAGATTCTCGCCTCGGCGAGTCGCCTGAGGTGACCCGACAAGCGGGAATAACATTAATGAAGATTCACTTGCAGTCATATTAGTTTGTTTCAAGGCATATTTGGAAAGAGGATTTAATCTGTAAGTCCTGATAAACGGGAAGCGGTCTATCACCAGTTTGAAATATGGTTCAAATGTTTCCGGCTCCCGAATGAGCATCTGTACCATCAATGAGTTATATACGCTTTCATCCATTAAATACATTGAGTCGATTACTGCATTTCTGATAACAAAGACCCCTTTTTTGTTTTCAGGCCATGCATAGTGTTTTCTGCCATGTTCTGAAAGCAGATCCGCAGCACTTACTTTAAACGGCTTTTCGTCTTCATATAATATGCCTTTCTGCATATCAAATTTTATCTTCCCTTTTGTCCTGATGATCTGTCCCGGTGTTGAGGCTCCTGCGCTAAAATCCCATGTGCCAAAAATGCTTATTTCCCGCGCAATTTCAAGGTTATCCCATGACACTATCAAATACTGACCGGAGAAGTCCTGCCGGATTGCCGGAGGCTGAGATTTTAGATCCTGCATTAAGTCCTGTGCGCTTTTGGGATCCTTTTTATTCAATAGTTTTGTAAACGGATTACGATACAGCGGCACAATGGCATTATGTCCTTTCTGAATCAGGCCGAGAGCCTTTTGCTGACTGGCAGTGAATGCAATCAACCGGTAGGCATGGAGCGGTGAAGGAGTGAAATGTACATGTGCAAGAGGCACGGTATATTCGCCGGTATTCCTGCTGCCATCTGCAAAGGTCATGCGTTCTGTAAAATACTGGGCAGCATAACCCCAGTCCCACCAGATCCATATCTGGTCATCAGGAGAGGACATTGAACGTAATTCCTTAAGAGTTT
>VGWX01000020.1 GCA_016873615.1 Nitrospira sp.
AAGTCCCAAGGGGAGTACGGTCTGTCACACCCGTGGTTAAGTTCATTGTTAATTTACCCTATCCTCTATCATACAAGGGGAGAGGGCAAGGGTGAGGGTGTTAAACAGTTAATAAACAGACACTAACTAAAAACCTCATCATAAAACCTTCCATCAACAGTAAATTCAATAGCCAGCGACACAAGGTTCTCAGGCATACTGAAACTCCTGAGTCTCATTATATCTTTTTCTGTCGTAACAATCCACTCCGATTCGGTTCTTTCGGCATTATCTTTTATTGACTGCATGTCTCCTGCACTGTACCTGTGATGGTCTCTGTATGCTAAAAATCCTTTTATCTGCAGACCTGCAGACAAAAGGGTTTCCCGGAAAGAATGAGGATTGCCAATACCGCAAAAAGCAAAAACCATTTTGCCTTTGGCCTGTTCAAGAGAAAAGGTTTTCCCTTTTGCTGTTATAAATGCTTCAGGGCTATGTTCTGCAAGAAATATTGGGACATCAGGGTTATATGTTTTTATTTCTTTAATCAGGCTTTCAATTTTGGGATGATGACTGTCACCCCCTCCCTTGCCCTCCCCCCTCGAGGGGGAGGGATGGGAGGGGGTCTTTGTTATCACAATAATGTCAGCCCGCCTTATTTCTTTAACCGGCTCACGCAGAGTTCCAAGCGGAAGCATTTTCCTGTTTCCAAAAGGCACAGAGCTGTCAATGAGCACTATATCCTTATTTCTGAAGAGGGCCCAGTGCTGGAACCCATCGTCGAGGAGAAACATATCCGGCTGAAGAGCTGAGGGCAAAGAGCTGAGGCTGAACATGCCGGCTTCATACCTGTTTTTTCCTTTAACAACTGGAATATCTCTTAACTTTTCTGCCATCAGAACAGCTTCATCCCCGGCTTCGTCTGCGCTTAACAAAGGCCCTTCGCCTCTGCTCACAAAGCAGGGGCCTTTTGCCTTGCCTTTATATCCGCGTGTAAGAATGCATGGACGAAAACCCCGCTGCTTTGCTTCTCCGGCTAAGGCTATTGTTGCAGGTGTTTTACCGGTTCCACCAAGGGTGATATTTCCGATACTGATAACCTGATGCGGCAGTCTCTTCTGATTCATTGCGACATAGCCCTTTTTTATCGAATAGCCCAAAAAATAAAGGAGTTCAAAAAGTGTCATGACGGGCTCGCCTTCTCTTTAGAAAGAATTTTATTAAAAAATATGATATTACGGACAGACCTGTGCCGAGCACGAGACTCCCTACGATGATCGGCCATAAATAATGGCTCAGATAATTAATCTCTTTTGAGAACTTTATCTCAAGAAGCGTACCGTGAAGTATGAGGTTGCCCACCTCTGCGCTGATAAAAATCTGGAAAGGAAAGGATACGGGATTTGATATCTGTGCCCCGAGCAGTACTATCAGGGTATTTACCCTGAGTATAGATGCAAGAAGAATAGCTATGACTGTATGGGTGCCAAATACCGGGATAAAGGCAATGAAAACACCAACTGCCAGGCTTAGCGCAATTTCATGGGGTGATAAACCCTTTTTAATGAATCTTAATATATAGTCTTTCAGTTTTGAAAAATATTTCATATGTATCTTTCAACGATTTTCAGTGATCTTTCTACAGCGCCTGCATTTTTCCTGTAAAGCTCCTGTGCCTTTGATCCGGTCTCTCCTGCTTTCACTCGGGAAAGCAGAAGCTCTTTTAAGGTTGAATAGAGTTCATCTTCTCTGACCTCAATAGCAGCGCCTTCTGTATAAAAATCCCTGATCACAGGAAAATTCTCCATATGAGGCCCGCATACTATCGGCTTGCCCCAGCAAGCAGGTTCAAGAGGGTTCTGCCCGCCGTACCCCCTGAAACTTTTCCCGATGATCGCAATATCAGAAATGCCATAAATCGCTGATAATTCACCTACAGTATCAAGCAGAATAACTATTCCTTTAAGGTCGGATTTCGGGCTGACCTCTCTTTCCTGCCCTCTCCCTTGAGGGGGGAGGGTTAGGGAGGGGGTGTTCAACGCTGACCTTTTTATAAAAGATATACCTTTTGATTTCAGCATATCTTCAACCCCTTTAAACCTCTCAGGATGTCGTGGCGCTATGACAAGATTGAGTATAGGAAAATCTTTTTTAAGCTCATTATATACAGATGTTATGAATTCCTCTTCACCCTCGTGCGTACTGCCGGCTGTAATCACAGGCCCCTTTATCTTTTCTGTCCATACAGGGATCTGAGAAGGCGGGCTGGCATCAAATTTAAAATTACCGGTATTCATTACCTTCTCTGTATTTACACCGAGGCTTTTTATCCTCTCTGCGTATTCCTCTCCCTGCATCCCGAAGAAATCTATATGGGAAAGTACCACTTTCATAAAAAAAGAGGCCCTTTTATATCCCCTGAATGAATTTTCAGAAATTCTTCCGTTCAGCAAAATAACAGGTATGCCATTTTTTCTGAAACTCCTGATTAAATTAGGCCAGAGTTCTGTTTCGATTATGATGAGGATTACAGGTTTTACCTTTTTTATTACTGCGGTAATTACAGGGGGAATATCAAACGGCAGATACACAACACCTGTACCTTCAGGCGCCCTTTCTCTTGCCACCTTTTGTCCTGTATCAGTAATTGTTGAGAGGATAATCTTTTTTGACGGATATTTCTCTCTGAGACTTTTCAGGAGGGGAATTGCTGCCATAACTTCGCCCACAGATACGGCGTGAACCCAGATGGGTGATGAGTGATGAGTGACGAGTGATGAGTCAAAAAATCCGACTTTATCTTTCAGCCATCTTTTCCTGATATGCCCCGGCCTTTTGAAATATTCAACCGGTAATACAAAAAGCAGGGCAATTATATATATGAGGCTGTAAAGGAAATACATTTCTATGAATGAGCCTCTCCAGCCATTTCTATCACTATCTCTGCTGCCCTTTGAGATGGTTTCTTCCCTGAAAAAGGCTCTTTGATATTTCTGTAACAATGAAGCATGTCTTCTCTGTATTTCGTGTCGGTAATAATTTTTTTCAGTTCTTTCACTATCTCGCCGGGATTGGCCATGTCCTGAAGCAGCTCTTGAACTACTTCCCTGCCTGAAAGAATGTTTGCCAGTGATATATGTTTGACCTTAATAATACGTTTCCCGATTTGATAGGTTAAAGGCGCAAGTTTATAAACCACGACCATCGGGACTTCGAGGAACGCAGTCTGCAGAGTAGCTGTGCCTGAGGCTACCACTGCAAGATCAGATGCTGCAAGAACTTTTACAGATTCGCCTTTTTTAATAACTACGCCTTCCTGTTTCAGTGTTTCCAGATAAGAATGATATCTTGTTTCATCCGTATTTGCAGCGAGCGGCATGCAAAACCCGTAATCTTTTCCTGATATATCAGGCTCTCTTTTAAACCTTGCGATGAATTCAATGATTAATGGCAGATGCCTCTTGAGTTCACTTGGTCTGCTGCCGGGCAGGAGAGACAGAAGCGGTCTGCCAGGCTCAAGGCCGATAGCAGCCTTAAAAAGACTTCGGTGTTCTTTGCTGAATTCAGAGCCTTGAACACCGAAGTCTTTTGATGATCCCAGGACAGATTCGATCTCTTCAAGCACAGGGTGGCCGATGAATTCACATGGCATCCCTGCATTTCTGTATATCTCTTCCTCGAAAGGGAGAATAACAGCCATCCTGTCTACAAGACCTGCGATTTTTTTTACTCTGCCCTTACGCCATGCCCATACCTGAGGGCTTACATAATATAGAATCTTTATGCCGAGTGATCGGGCGAGCTTTGCCACCTTCAGATTAAAATCAGGATAATCGATGAGGACAAGAACTGCCGGTTTGCATTGTTTCAGCGCTTCAACAGTTTTGTTGAATGCTGCCTTGATTTTACTGAAAGCCGAGATAGCCTCTGTAAGACCGAAGGCGTCTGATATGGATGAGATGAGTTCAACCCCTGCCTCGCTCATCTTCTCCCCGCCAACGCCCATTATATGTACATCAGGCCATTTACTCTTTAGCGCCTTCGCAAGGAGTGAACCGTATAATTCACCTGAACTCTCGCCTGCAACGATCATAATATGAGCCATTTGACTATCCCGCAACAGAGATTTTTGGGTTGCTGTCAGATTGAATTGAGAGGTCAGACAACTTCCCTGATTATCCTGGCTATCTTTTTTATCGTTGTTTCCTCAAGCTCAGGATACATCGGCAGGGAAAGCGCTTCCTTTGCAGTCTTTTCAGCAACAGGAAAATCTCCTTTCTGATATCCTAAAAACTTCAATGCTTCCTGCAGGTGAAGCGGTACAGGATAATAGACAACTGATGAAATACCGTTTTCCTTCAGTCTCTCCTGTATCAGGCCCCTTTTCCTGCTCGTGATCGTGTACTGATGATAAACATGATATATGCCTTTTTTTTCTGCAGGACATCTCACCGTATCCGCAAGGAATTTGTTGTAGAGCGCTGCATGCCGCCTTCTCTCTCTGTTGTAATCATCTATGCGCCTGAACTTTACCAGGAGGATGCCTGCCTGGATCTCATCCAGCCTGCTGTTAAACCCAACCCTTTTGTGTCTGTAGGAACCTTTAGAACCGTGGTTTCTCAGTTGTCTTATTATTTCAGCAACCTTCGGGCTGTTCAGGGTTATCATGCCGCCGTCGCCATATCCGCCGAGATTCTTGCTCGGATAAAAACTGAAGCAGCCGGCATCGCCAAAGCTTCCGGCCTTTATGCTGTTTACCTCTGCGCCAAAGGACTGCGCGCAATCCTCTATCACTTTGAGCTTTCTCTTCCCGGCAATCTTCATTATCCGGACCATATCAGAGGGATGCCCGAAAATATGGACCGGCAGAATTGCCTTTGTTTTTTTTGTGATATTTCCCTCTATCCGATCAACATCTATATTGAATGTTTCAGGCTCTATATCAACAAATACCGGTGTAGCGCCGGTATAAAGTATAGCCTCAACAGTTGCAAAGAAGGTGAAAGGAGTTGTGATAACCTCATCTCCCACTCCGACGCCTGACGCCTCAAGCGCCAGATGAAGGGCATCGGTTCCTGAGGCAACGCCTATTGCTTCCCTGACGTCATAATAGGCTGCTACCTTTTTTTCAAATTCAGAAACCTTTGCGCCAAGAACATAATGACTGCTTTCCAATATCTCTTTCAGGACAGTAAATATCTCTCCCCTGATCTCCTGAAATTGTTTTTTTAGATCAACCATCGGGACCATTCGCTATCTCCTCTATTTCTGAATCCTTATCTTATCAGTTATTTCCATCACTACCTTAAGCGCATTCCTTCCTTCAACTGCAGAAACCTTTGGTTTTTTCCTCTCCCGTACACAAAATATGAAATCTTTCAGTTCTTCTTTTAACGGTTCCTTTTTCTCCGGTTTAAGGGTTTCGGTCAATATCCCTTTTTCGCCCCTGAAATGACGCGTTATCTCTGCATGTTGATAATCAATGGATATGTGATAATCCTTTCCAAAGATCTTCAGTTTTCTCTGTTTTTCCGGAGACAGGCGGCTCACTGTGGCAAGCGCTGCGCAGCCGTTTTCGAATTCAATCCATGCCTTTGCGACATCGATTTTGTCGGTGAGAACTTTAGCCCCGACCGCCCTGATCTCCCTGATCGGCCGGGAGGCAAGACTGAGTATAATATCGATATCGTGTATCATAAGATCGAGTGTCACATCGACATCAGTCCCTCTGCCCAGAAAGGGTGAGAATCTCTCAGACTCGAGGAAGACCGGCTCCTTGAACATCTCAGCTGCAGCGATAATCGCCGGATTATACCGTTCAAGGTGCCCTACCTGAATAATGCGACCTGTCTTTTCAGCTTCCCTGATTAACTCATCAGCTTCGTCTATATTTACTGTTATCGGTTTCTCTATCAGCATATCCTTTCCTGCCCTGAGGCAGTCAAGTGCGATATTATAGTGGGATGTTGTAGGAGTTACAACACTCAGGGCATCGACTTTTTCAAGAATATCCCTGTAGTCATAATAAGGTCTGCACCCGTATTTATCTGCTAACGTATCAGCCTTTTTCTGATCAATGTCGACAACACCTAAGAGTTCTGCCTCTTCGATATCAGAATAGATACGCGCATGGTGCTGTCCAAGATATCCAACCCCGATAACCCCTACCTTAACAGCCAAAAGACCTCCTCTTATAGAGAATTGCTCACCTTCTTTACCTCTTCAAGTTTTTTTAATGCCCTTCCCGAATCTATAGAATCAGAAGCCATACTGAAGGCAATCTTGAAATCCTCTGTTTTTCCGGCAGCAATAAGTCCAATGGCTGAGTTCATGAGGGTTATCTCCCTCCTCGCTCCTTCTTCACCATTCAGGATTGAGAGTGTAATGGCAGCATTCTTTTCCTTGTCGCCGCCCTGTATGAGTTCAATCTTGTGTCTCCATAATCCGAAATCCTCCGGCTCAATATAGAAATTCCCTACATCTCCGCCTTTAAATCGTGAAACCTTTGTTCTGCCGGATATGCTCACCTCGTCAAGGCCGTCTTCGCCATGCACAACCATTGCATCTATGGCGCCGAGATTGCCAAGAACCCTTGCAAGTGTTTCAGTAAGTTTATCAGCAAATACACCAAGTATCTGCCTTTTTGCACCGGCAGGATTCGTTATCGGGCCGAGTATATTGAATATAGTCCTCAGTCCAATTTCACGGCGGGGACCGATAGCATACTTCATCGCCGGGTGGAAGAGCGGCGCAAAGAGGAATCCGAAGCCTGTTTCAAAAAGGCATGTCTCAACCTTTTCCGGAGGCAAATCTATTTTCACCCCAAGCGCCTCAAGTACGTCAGCGCTTCCTGACCGGCTTGAGACAGAACGGTTGCCATGTTTTGCAACAGGAACTCCTGCCCCTGCAACGACAAAGGCTGTTGTTGTTGAAATATTAAAGGTATGCGCCATATCACCGCCGGTTCCACAGGTATCAAGGACTTCCTCAGGCGCTTTAATGGTTGCTGCCTTTTGCCTCATTATACGGGCTGCCCCTGTTATTTCTTCTACAGTCTCCCCCTTAATCCTTAGGGCTGTAAGGAATGCTCCAATCTGGGCGTCTGTAGCCTTCCCCTCCATTATTTCCTGCATGCAGACAGCCATTTCAGTCTCTACAAGACTTATATTATTGACAATTATGTTTATTGCTTCTTTTATCACAGTTGTTTATTTCACCTCATGATAATTTCAAATCCCCCCTTTCCCCCTTTTCTAAAGGGGGGTCAAGGGGGATTACTAAATTTATATGTCTTTATAAGACATATCTTTATTTAATTTAAGGAAATTCCTCAGAAGGTCTTTGCCTGCCTTTGTAAGGATTGATTCCGGATGGAATTGTACGCCTTCAAGAATAAACTCTTTGTGTCTTATGCCCATTATTTCGTCAAGATCAGTCCATGCGGTTATCTCAAGACAGCCGGGCAAAGTTTCCTTCTTTATAAGGAGCGAGTGATATCTTGTTGCCTCAAAAGGATTCGGCAGACCTTCAAATACTGTTTTCCCGTCATGGGATATGAGTGAAGTCTTTCCATGCATAAGCCTTGGCGCCCTTATGATATGCCCGCCAAAAGCAGCGCCTATGGATTGATGGCCGAGACACACGCCGAGAATCGGGATCTTTCCGGCAAAATGCTTAATTACTGCGATAGAAATGCCGGCCTCTTTGGGTGTGCATGGTCCGGGTGAAATTACTATCCGTTCAGGGCCCATTTTTTCAATTTCTGGAATCGTAATCTTATCGTTCCTGAAAACCTTTATTTCCTCGCCAAGCTCGCCAAGATACTGAACGAGGTTATAGGTAAAAGAATCATAATTATCGATCATTAATAACATAACTTTTCACTTTCAACTTTTAACTTAGTTCTTTCTCAGCCATTTCAACTGCCTTCATCATCCCCATTGCCTTGTTTAGTGTTTCTTTATATTCCCTCTCAGGAATTGAATCAGCAACAATCCCTGCGCCTGCCTGAACATATATTTTATTGCCTTTTATTATAAGTGTTCTGATGGTTATGCAGGTGTCCATATTTCCCGAATAACTGAAGTATCCGACAGCGCCTGCATAAGGCCCCCTTTTTATTGGCTCAAGCTCTTCTATGATCTCCATTGCCCTTACCTTTGGGGCTCCTGTCACTGTTCCTGCGGGGAAACAGGCCTCTAATACATCAAATGCATCCAGTCCGTTTTTCAGTCTGCCTTCTACGTTCGAAACAAGATGCATTACATGACTGTATTTCTCAACAGACATCAATTCTGTAACGTTTACAGAACCTGTTTCTGCAACCCTTCCCACATCATTTCTTCCAAGGTCAACAAGCATGATGTGTTCTGCCATCTCTTTGGGGTCTTTTTTCAGTTCTTCCTCAAGTATTTTATCTTCTTCCTCTGTCTCTCCTCTCCTTCTAGTGCCGGCTATAGGCCTTAAGATAATCTTTTGTCCTTCGAGCCTTACCAGTATCTCAGGAGACGAACCAACAAGTTTGGCGTCACCTGTGTCGATATAATACATATAAGGGGAAGGATTGATGACACGCAGGGCCCGATATATATTGAAGGGGTCTATATCAAATTCCCGGTCAAACCTCTGAGACAATACAACCTGGATTATATCGCCTGAGATGATATAATCCTTGCAGCGAAGCACAGCATTTTCGAATGCCTCTTTTGCAGTAAAAGAAGATGTATAGCCGGAAAATGAATGGCTCTCCTCCGGCCGGCCCAGAGGTGTAAAGGACAAATCAGCGGACTTGTCCTTTCTTTTATATCTTCTTTTCCCTGTTTTTGAACTCCTCAGTTTTTCTATAATATTCTCTATCTTCTCCTCTGCTTCCCTGTATGCGTCTTCAGGAGATTTAGCATTAATATGCGCATTTGATACGACTTTTATTTTCCCTTTCAGGTTGTCAAATATCATGACGGTGTCTGTAACCATAAGGAAGATATCAGGAAGTCTGAGCCCAGTTTTTTTCTTATCAGGGATCTCTTCAAAAAATCTGACCATCTCATACCCTATATACCCGACGAGACCGCCATAAAACCTCGGCAACCCTGCAACATCAACCGGTTTATATGCTGTTAACTCTTTTTTTATGAACTCTAAGGGATTATCAGACTTGAACCTTTGAGCGCCTGTCTGATTGTCTTTTATTTCTACCCTGTTTCCCCAGCTTCTGATAATCCTTGACGGTCTTGAACCAAGGAAGGAATATCTTGCCCATTTTTCACCGCCTATCATACTTTCAAGCAGGAATGACGGCGAACCCCCGAGTTTCAGAGCAGCCGAGACAGGGGTTTCAGTGTCAGCAAGGATCTCTCTGTAGAGAGGGATAAGATTTCCCTTTGACGAAAATGACTTGAAACTTTCTAAGTCGGGGTACAGCATATTGACAAAATCTGCCCTTTCCATTAGAATTTTTTAGTAACACTCATTATAGCTTATTGTCCAAGCTTAAGTTAAGAGTTGCTGTTTCAAGTTAAAAGTTCAAAGTTAAGAGTGAAAAGTTTAATGCACTAAATTTTTCAAATTTTTAACTTATACCTTTTAACTTTTCATTTTTAATGCGGGAATAGCTCAGCTGGTAGAGCACAACCTTGCCAAGGTTGGGGTCGCGGGTTCGAGCCCCGTTTCCCGCTCCATATTAGCATTTAGCATAGAGTTCGTAGCTAAGAGTTATAAGCCAAATTTATTTTAATTACTCTGAACTCATTGCTTTTTGCTCATAGCTCACAGCTCATTGCTAAAACGGCGGCGTACCCAAGTGGCAAGGGAGAGGTCTGCAAAACCTTTATGCAGCGGTTCAAATCCGCTCGCCGCCTCCAACAAGCAATTGCTCCAGAACGGCAGGATCAAGTTTTCTTTTCTCGAAATATTCTTTCTCGAGTGTTTCTATATAAAATCTGTCAAGGCCGCTGTTATTCAGGAAGTCTTCCCTGAGTGAAGTCTCCTTGCCCTGTAATATCAGCGGTAAAATATAGTTGAGATAAAAAGACTCTTTTCTCAGATCAATGAATACCTTTTCGAATAACCTCTTTGTTATTTCTCCGGAGATCTCTTTTTCAGCCAGTTCCCGGCTAATATCTTCTCTTATTTTCTCCCGGCCTTTTTTCGTATCGAGACCCGGATAAAAGCTGCGCATCCTTTCCTTTAAGGCAGCATGCGCCAAACGATAGAGTTTTCCCTCATCTGCGATCAACTTCAATTCTGAAACGACGTCCCTGAGTGATGCATCTCCTGCTGTGATCTTCCTGATGCCCTTTGATATAGCGCTGATCTTTTTCCCGCCATAACCTGTGATATATTTATTATTCAGAAGTTCTTTTATAAATAACTCATCAAACAGTTTTAGATCCAGATAGTCAAACTCCTTTTTATTCCCCATTAAGCTTCTCAGTGAATCCTCTGTAAACTCTATATTTTCCATAAACGCTATCTGACTTAACAGGTTGGATACATTATCATACCTGTCAAAATATGTAGCTATTGAAGTAAACTCCTCGAACAGCCCGAAGTCGTTCGTTTCTCTGGCGCTTTCATCGCAGGCCCGCACAGTATCAAGGAGGATCTGTTCAAAACCCTTATCGCCCTTCAAGTCTGCCGCCTGCTTTGCCTTAATTAACCTCACTATGTCCTCATTGATTATGTGCCTTTTCAGGGACGGATCCTTAAAGAACAAACTCTGCAGGATCGCTCTTGTCTCCCTGAGGTATTCCGGCTCTTCTATCTCCTGTATCTTTCTGCCCTTTAAGAGGAGCTCATCGAGAGTCTCAAAAAGTACGCTCGGTATGTTGTTCCTTATCCCCAGGGTGCGCAACCTCCTGAGCCTTGCAAACTCTGAATGCTCAAGCGTATCCTTCGGGACCCCGCTCAAAAGTATATCTCTGTATTCATCGACAACGCGTTTGTTATCAGGGTGTCTGTACATGATATCTATTTTCATCCGTTCCTGCTGGTAACGGTCAATATTATGTTCTGAAACAATATTATCTATATAGAGCTCCTCGTTTATAGCCAGAGATCTCTCCTTTGAATAAAAGGCGGAGAATGCCTTATAGAATTTCCGGTTACCGATGTGAATGAGTTTAAAAACGAATACCTGTGAATTATGCTCTTTTAACTCAGAGAGAAAACCGTCAACGATTTCAGTATCCAGGTCTTCAGTTATGAGATCTGTCCTCTTAAGAAATTTCCCGACAGCTCTGAGTATCTGCTTCTGCCTCTTTCTGTAATCTCCCGAGAAATCGGATGAAACAAAAAAGTAATAATTTTTTACAGCATGACCCTGGAGAAAAAGGCGGTAAAAAGACTCCCTGCCTTCTATATCGTTTGTAAAAATAACCCTTTCATTTTCATCGAGAAAAGCGCCGAACATGATAAGCCTGTTGGCAACAGTCCTTACCATTACATCCTTGAATGGTTTTTCTACCCCGAACATATACTCACAGAAATTTCCGCCGGTTCCCTTATAATGAATGCCGTCTTCTTCTATAGTAAATTCATTCCCTCTGGAGAAGAACCTGATGCTCGCAGGGCCCTCATCATAGAAATAGGTATTAAATGTGCCGGCGCCGCCAACAAAGGCAAAATACTCAATAGAGCCGATGCTTCCGTGAAGTCTGAGATCACTGATCATGAGAGAAATATATCACAGGAATGGGTAAATATTCTATTGGGACAGATGCATACTGATAAGTTCATAAGTTAATCTAAATTATTATCTTAATGTTGTCATTCTGGCTTGTCCAGTCGCCTCTTCTCCTCAGCGAACCCGCCTGAGTGCGGGAGCGACTCGCCGGGGCGAGAATCCTTCTTTTTCGGAAAGATTCCCGACAAGCGGGAATGACAGAAAAGGCTTTATTTATGGTCTGAGTCTGTCTTTCCCTTTGAGAGGGTCTTTAGGTCGGCAAATATATCTTTTATATTCTGGTACCTGTCTTCCCTCACTTTCCTGAGGCAGCGTATAACAATTTCATCGAGCCATTCAGGCATATCTTCTACGCTGTCAATGACACCGGCTGAACCAAGACCCTCCAGGGTTCCGGTCAGCATCTCATATAGCATTACACCTGCGGAATAAATATCAGCCCTTTCATCCAGATCCACTTCCTTTAAAATTTCCGGAGGGATATAATCCGTGGATTGGGTCCTTTTCAGAAAAGATATGTTGTTCTGTGCATCAATCACTATATTGTCCGGGCTTAAAAGACCAAAGGGCCAGCCGCTCTTATAGGCTTCCTGAAGGCTTTTCAGTATCTGAATCCAGAGCTTGAGACTGTATCTCGGCTCGATCCTTCCGCTCTGGATAAAGCTTCTCAAAGCAGTTTTCCCTTCAGGGATTTTCTCGTCCTGAGAAAGCGGCGTCAAAAGAGCTTTTAATTTGTCTTTCACATCTCTGAAGGCCGGATTAACCTTATCTATATCCTTGAGAACCTCGATCGCCTTCTGTGTATCGCCTGCTGCTTCAAGCAGTAATGCATAGGTATGGAATTCCTCAAGTCTTGAGCTTTCCGGTTTCTTATTGTAAAGAAAGAAACCGAACATTTCTGCAGCCTCTTTCAGCATGCCTTCTTCTTTAAGTAGCATAGCAGCCTGCTTATATTCTCCAGCCTCTCTCAACGCTTTTACCGCATAGATAGTTTTTCCTGACTGTTGCATAACTTTTGCTGCATCAATTTTCTTCCCTGCCTTTTCATAAAGGGTTGCAGCTTCATCAAACTCCCCTTCCGTCAGGGCAACCTCTGCAGCATCTTCAAGACTGCCGGCCTTTTCATACATCTCTTTGGCCTTACCGGACATCCCGAGGATGTTGTAGAGCAGGGCAGCCTGATTATAGTCGCGGCCTTTTTCATAGAACAAGGCGGCTTTGCGGGGGTCCTTCAGCTTCTTGTCATATACTCTGGCAGCCGAGACGAATTGCCCGGCCTTCTCGTATCCCTCGGCTTCTCTCCTGTAATCTTCGATTACCGTAGTTTTGAGTTTCTTCCCAATGGTTTGCCTGTAGATGAATCTGATAACAAAGAAAAGGGAAATAATAACAGGGATGAGAATAAGAAGAAAGATGGCAAAGAGCCCCTTTGATGCTTTTTCTTCAACTGAATCTCCAGAGGCAGCGACCTGAAGAATTGGAGTGTTTAAATATGTAACCAGAAGGTCAATAAATTTGATTGTGATTAAAGCATACCTCCCTGTGCCGTATATTATCATATTCTGAAAAAAGAAGGCCGGGAGCATTATCAGGATCAGTTCTTATAGATAGGCATTGATATCCCGGATACGTCAGATGAAGTTTCTATTCAACACTTTAAGACACGCACAATTCTGAAAGGTAAGGGGCCTCTCGATTACGGGAATAAATATTTTCCTGTTTTTTAAATCCATGAAGTGGTATTGTATATAATCCTGCCTTTGAAGTCAGAGAAGCCTCAAAACTTTAAGGCGTTAGGGAATTTTATTCTATCAAGAGGGGTTAAGTTATGGGCAAGAAACTGTATGTAGGAAGTATTCCATTTAGTGCAACAGAGGAATCTCTCCGGGAGCTTTTCTCAGGCATTGGAGAGGTTGAATCAGTAAAAATAATTACTGATGCAGACACAGGGCGTTCCAAGGGTTTTGGCTTTATTGAAATGTCATCTGCAGAAGATGCTAAAAAAGCCATAGAACAGTTAAACGGCACAAAATTTATGGAGCGTTCTTTGACCGTTAATGAGGCAAGACCGCAGCAGCCAAGGGAAGGACGAGGATTCGGCGGAGGCAGGGGAGGGTATGGACAGGGAAGAGGATCAGGCTATGGAAGAGACAGGAGATAAATTATCATAGAGATAAGAGTAGTCGGCAATGATATAGAAAAAGCTATTAAAATTCTGAAGCGCAAAGTTCAGACTGAAGGTCTGCTCAAAGAAATCAAAGCGAGAAGTTTCTATGAAAAACCTTCAGTAAAAGAAAAACGAAAACGCGCAGAGGCACGCAAGACAAGGGCGAAGGCTCAGAAGCATAGAAGATTCTGATAAGATTCTAATAAAAACCCCTTTTTTGTTAACATTTTGCAAAACTGCGGATATTGCCGCCTTCAGGGCCTATAGAAGGGGCTGTTCGGTGTTTCTACCCGCACAAAATATCAAGCTAAAAGGAGGAATAAACAATAGCTAATCAAAGACGAGTATTGCCCGGCAGGGTCGCTGATCTTACGCGCGTAAACAACCAGATCAGGCTGATTAAAGCCAAAGAGATACGAGTCATTGCCGATGAAGGGCAAATCGGCATCATGGATATTGAATCTGCATTGAAGTTGGCTGGGGAAAGAGATTTAGATCTTGTGGAAGTCAGCCCCGATGCTGATCCGCCGGTCTGTAAGATCATGGATTACCGGAAATTTAAGTTCGATAATAGCAAGAAACTTCAGAAGGCCAGAAAAAAACAGGCGACGCAAACCCTCAAGGAAATCAGGCTGCGCCCGTTGATCGATACCCATGATTACGAGTTCAAGAAGCGGAATGCCCGGAAATTTATTGAGCATGGGGATAAGGTTAAGGTGACAATGCGTTTTAAAGGGCGAGAATTGGGTCGCCAGGAACTGGGGACAAAGGTTCTGAACAGGTTGGTGTTGGAACTGGCGGATATCGCAAAGGTGGAAATACAGCCTAAGATGGAAGGCCGCCAGATGGTAATGATTCTTATGGCTTTGTAGGTATTCAGAAAGTCTTTGAAGTCGAGCGCCTGCCTTTCTTCCCCTAACCTTATTGGCTGTTCGCTGCTTGTTGCCGAAAAATGACTTTTTGGCTATGATAATTTTATGAAGCGATTTTTATTCCTCATATTGTTTATTACTTCCTGCCTGCCGGTTTACAGTGGAGATCTGGACGGCAAGGAGTATCTAAAGAAGGGTAAATATGAACTTGATAAAGCGAAATATGAGGACGCTATTTTAAGTCTGTCTGCTGCAGCAAAAGAATATCCTTTACTGGCTGATTATGCACTGTTGTGGCTTTCTGATGCTTATCATGAAAATGGAAATCATGAAGAGTCACTGAATACTCTCCGCAGCCTCATCAAGAAGTATCCGCGTTCACCATTGGTTAAGAAAGCCCGTTCAAGAGAGCTTAAAGAGGCGGTTGAACTGTCTCAGGAAAATATCCAGAAGCTGTTTGAATCTTATGTTAAGGATTATTCCGGTGATACAGAGATTAAGTATATGTATGCACAGTGGCTTCAGAATAATGACCGGAAAGACAGGGCAAAAACGATCTTCAGGGATATATATATAGAAGCGGGTCCTTTTGCTAAAATGGCATACAGTCAGTTAAGCGCTTCTGATATAAGTCCGGATGATATGATCCAACGCGCATCAAACCTCATGGATGAAATGGATTTCAGAGGCGCGGAATCTGCACTGAGATCAGCAATGCCGGAAGATGACGGAAGATTAAAAACCAAAGTCCTGAAGGTCCTTGGCCTTGCGCTTTTTAAGCAAAAAAAATATCGCGAGGCTGCTGAGGTCTATAAAAAGGTTAATGAAAGGTATTGGGAACTCCGTTCCCTGTATCGTGCAGGCGAGAGAGAGACAGTGTCTACTGCCATAAATGAACTCCTGGAGAGCAATGACAAAAGGATGGCATCTATACTGATCACTGTCGCATCGGACAAAAGGAGGGATGGCGCTGTTGACGAGGCTGTGCGTCTCTATGAGAATGTAATTGAACATTATCCTGCTGACAAGGAAGCTGCGCTCTGGGGAATTGGATGGACATATTTTCTGGCAGGAGAATACAAAAAGGCGTCCGATATATTTTCAAGGTTAAACAGTGCGTTCAGCAGTCCAAAATACCTTTATTGGAAGGCCCGCAGCCTTGAAAAGGCAGGGGAGGATTCAGAGAAGATATATACGGCTATAATCGAGAAAGACTCGGATATATACAGTTTCATGTCTTACATAAGATTGAAAGGATCTCCTGATCAATCCAGGACAATAAAGCATATAAAACCTGTTACAGGAACCCCTGTTATTTCAAAGAAGATAAACCGTATAGAGGCGCTCTCTGATCTTGGGTTCCCGAAAGAGGCTATTTCAGAACTGATCCAGATCTCAAAAAATACAGAATCCATGGAAGATATCCTCTATATCTGTTCAAAACTGCAGGAACTGGGTGAATACAAACACCTTGTAAGACTTGCCCTTAAAGTTCCGTACAGGGAAGAAATTCACCGTTTCCTGTATCCTTACGCATACAGAGAAACTATTGAATATCTCTCAAAGAAGTATAACCTTGATCCGCTTTTGGCGCTTTCAGTAATAAGGGAAGAGAGCAGGTATGATCCGGATGCACGGTCTGTTGCCGGCGCTCTCGGGCTTATGCAATTAATGCCACAAACAGCCTATCGGCTTGATAATAGGCTGGGATTAGAGATTGATGGTTCGCAGGACATTTTGAAGGTAAAAAACAATCTCCATGTCGGCATATATTACCTGAGCAGTCTCATTAAGGAGTTCGGGAGCTATGCCTATGCCATTGCAGCCTATAATGCCGGAGAGGAAACAGTTAGAAAATGGCTGCAAAAAGGAAAATATAGATCGCCTGACGAATTCATTGAAGATATCCCATATGCAGAGACAAGGAACTATGTCAAGAGGGTCTTAAGCGCGTTCGTGGCATATAAACGCATCTCTGCCACAGGGGAAGGCATTGTAGAAATCCCTGTTGAAAAACTGTAGACTTTAGCATCAGCATTTTGGTATTTTAGTTACGATGGTTTTAAAGAAGACCCTCTTTGACGACGACCAAATTATGGAACAACCAAAAGAGATAAAGAAGGAGGTTTTGCCATTGGAAAAACTTAAAAATCTTGAAGACAAAATTTCAACCGCCATTGAGAGGGTCAAGACCCTTAAGGAAGAAAAATCAGCCACCGACAAAAGGATAAAGGATCTTGAAAGGCTGCTGGATGAAAAGAATCAGGAAGTTGAACAGCTCAGGGCTGAAAAGAGTCAGCTTAAAAGTCAACTTGAGACCCTTCTGAATGAACTTGAGACCCTTGAATTAGAGTAATAACATGGGCAGTACCGAAGTTTACATACTTGGACAGAAATATACCATAAAGGGAGATGAACCTGAGGAATACATCAGGGACCTCGCTTCCTTTGTGGATAAAAAGCTGAAGGAAGTCTATAACTCATCTCCCAATATTACTCCGGTGAAGGCATCCATCCTCGCTGCACTGGATATTGCGGATGAACTTTTCAAGATGAAAAACCAGCAGGCAGAGCTGATAAAGATCGAAGAGAAAGCCTCTGCGCTGGCTTCATTGTTTGACTAAGTATTTCCCTTCTGCCGTATTTGCATCCTCATGACTTGTCAATCCGTTTTCAGTATCGCTATAATCACACCTGTATGAAAAATCTATGGAGCATACGGATGAGAGCCTCCAAAGAAGTTAATAGTGAAAAGTTAAGAGTGAAAAGTGGAAACTTAAAACATAAAACTCAAAACTTAAAACTGACTGAGATTCACGTCTCCGGCGCTGAAGGGCTTTACCCCTTGTCAGAGATTCAAAGGGTTGTTAGAAGGTATATTGAAAGGGCAATTTCCCACCCCAGGGGCAGACCTGACAAGATTATCCTTTCTATTGAAGATATTAAGGAAAAGCCAAAAGAAATCGAGTCATTGCCGGTGAGAACAGTTCATTCTCAAGCACCGTCTGAAGCTAAAGATATTGCAATCAAGCTGCTGAAAGCAGCAGGGGTGTCGGAAAAGGCTATTCATGCCGCGCTAAAGCTGATAAAAAAAGGAGGCTTGAGGGGGGCATCGCTTATTTCTGCGGAAAAAGCCGAACGCCTTGAACCTGACAAGCAACGGGGGATCAGGGCATCACGTCTCGGCATTGATGCATCAGCGTTCAGGTTGCTTTCATCGAGACTTTCAAAGCATGGGATTAATACAGATACGGTCAAAGAAGCCCTTATACTCGCTTCTAAGGTTATATCTTATAAGGATATAATAGCTGAGTTATGCATATCCGACGACCTGAGCTATACAACGGGGTATGTTGCATCAAAAAAATTCGGATACATAAGAATACCTAGTATAAAACCAAAGGGAAGCAAAACCGGCGGCAGGGCATTTTTTGTAAGAGAAGGGATACCTCTTGGAAAATGCATAAGGTATCTTGAAAGAAAACCAATAATGATCAATAAGATTTCTCCATGCAGAGGCAAAGTTTCAATTGATGAAATTATCAATAGTCCTTATAAGTAATCCTGCAGCCAAAAAGGCGTCCGACAGGAAAGTAGCAATGGCCTCCTATTACCTTCAGTCAAAAGGCTGCACAGTAGAGGCGCTTTTTACAGAGAAAAGGGGGGACGCTGAGAGTCTTGCAAAAGAAGCGATTAAGAAGTCTCCATCTTTGGTAATAGCAGCCGGTGGAGATGGAACAATTAATGAGGTGATAAACGGTATCACAGGAACAGAGATACCGCTCGCAATTCTGCCTCTTGGAACCACAAATGTGCTCGCAAAGGAACTCGGCATACCTGAGACAGTTGAGGCATCTATGAAAATAGCTATCAGTCACACCCCCAAAAGTATATCCCTGGGGAAAATAGTCTATACAAGTTACTCATCGCTCATCACCCGCTACTTCTGTTTAATGGCAGGCATTGGTTTTGACGGCGAGTCGGTTTTCAGGATAAGCGAGGCGGTCAAGAAAATGTCAGGCAAAGGCGCATATATTTTAAGTGGACTGAAAACCCTGACCGGGTTCAATCCTGAGCAACTCACCTTCTCCATTAACGGGATGACGTATGCCGGATATTCGGCAATTATAGGAAATGCTGCAAAATACGGAGGACATTTTCGCGTTACCCCTGATGCAAGGCTGACAGATCCGTTTCTTTATGTCTGCCTCTTCAAAGGAAAAAAACGTCTGGATCTGATCAGGTATGTTTTGGGTATCGTAACCGGCCGTCATCTTGCATTTAAGGATATCGAATATCTGAAAGCAGGGAGTATAGAAATACAGGGTAGATCTCGCATTCAGATAGACGGGGATTACCTTGGCATGACTCCGGCGAAGATAGGTATTGTACCTAATGCACTCAGACTGATTTTTTGATTAACCCTCCGCCAATAACTTTATCTTCATTATAAAAAACAGCGCTCTGCCCGGGTGCAGGCGCCCATTGCGGTTCATCAAAGACCACCTTGACTATATTATTTATCAGTAATCCCCCCACCCCCCCTTTAGTAAAGGGGGGTAAAGGGGGATTTGCTCCTAAATGAATTGTTGCCGGCTGGTCTTGCATGGCAGAGCGAACCTTCACAGATGCCCTGAGGTTTAACCCATCTTTGTCTTCCCTTAATAAAGGTGAAATGTCCGGAATAATCCAGTTGATATTTTGAACAACAAATTCCTGTTTCTTAGCAGCCTCACGGGGCCCGGCATATATTGTGTTGCTTTGAGTATCGATATTTATTACATAAAGGGGCTCTGGTGAAGCTATGCCCATGCCTTTTCTCTGGCCGATGGTATATCCACAGACTCCCTTATGGGCGCCTATGACCTTTCCGTTTAAATTAACGATCGGACCGGACGTCCCCGCAACAGGAAAGAGCTTATCAATAAATTTCAGGTAATTTCTGTCTTCAATGAAACATATCTCCTGACTTTCTGAGCGCTCTGCTGACGGAAGACCAAGCGCCCGTGCTATCCCCCTGACTTCTTTCTTTTTGTAATATCCAAGCGGAAGGATCAGCCTCTTCAGTACATCCTGATTCAGCATATGGAGGACATAAGATTGATCCTTCTTGGAATCGATGCCTTTCCTGAGAAAGTAAAAATCTGTGAAATTTTCAAATCCCCCCTTACCCCCCTTTTCCAAAGGGGGGGCGGGGGGGATTACTGAAAATCTGCCTTGCTGCTGATTGCTTTCAATTCTCGCATAGTGTCCGGTTGCAATAAATTCCGCGCCTCTTTTTTCCGCCTCCTTTAAGAGAGAAGGAAACTTGATAAACCGGTTGCACAACACACATGGATTGGGAGTTAAGCCTGAAATATATGCCTTAACAAAAGGATCTATAACTTTCTCTCTGAAATCGCTCCTCACATCTATTATGCTGTGTGATATCCCTAAATGAGAAGCTGTGCCTGATACCTCGTCCATAGCTTTGTAAGAGCAGCATACCGGAGCAGCTTCTCCTGTTTCATCCCATATGAGAAATGATACCCCTTCTACCTCATACCCTTTTTCTTTCAGCAGATATGCTGTAACAGAAGAGTCAACTCCCCCGCTCATTCCGACTATAACCCTGGGCATATTTACACTATGACAGATGGACCTATTAAGGGGTAATTACTCATGAGGTCATCAGAACCTATTTTGCAATCCATTCTGAAACAGTCTGAAATCTGCTGACATGGATACACCGCGCTATTTTTACTAATATCAGTCTTGTTTCAGTAGAATGGATGACTTCATTAAGCCTGGGATGTTTGCGAATCAATGCCCTTATTAATTCTGACCACTTTCTCCCTTTTTTTACAGGAAAGGCGTTCCCTAAAATTGTCAGGGATTCAGCATGCATATAGTCTTTTTCTGTATTCGATCGTGTATCAATGAGAATGGAAACATTATTATTTTTAAGGATACTTTTATATTTCCTTGTTTTTTGAGGTGTAATAAATACAATCCCTTTCTTGTCGGGAGTAACTGCGTAAGCGATCATAGAAGTATAAGGTTGTCCATCAGATTCGGTTGCGAGTACAGCATGAAGCTGGTCTTTATCCAAGGCATTTAACCTTTCAAGTACAGGTGCGCTGCCTTTTTTTACTCTGTCAGGTATTGATCCCTCTGATTTTTTCACATTACACCTTATAAAGATTGAACATTTTCAATATACTTGTTTATGTCAAATTTTGATTTACAGCCATTATAGCTCATATAGCGTATCTTTCCAAATACAGGCCGGCTATTCCATGCCCTGTCATGAATCCCTCCGATGCTCCAAGCGATCCCTGTGTATCCGTTCGGGTCTCTGCCGTCAAGTTCATACCTGTCATTAAGATAGACTGCTATTTCCATCGCCTGTTCAGGAGATTCAGTCCACTCAAGGATCTTTTTTGCCCAGTACATCCTCAGGTATCCGTGCATCTTTCCCTTTTTTACCATTTCCATCTGTGCCGCATTCCAGAGTTCATCATGTGTTAGGGCATTTTCGAACTGCTCAGGTGTATAAAGGTATTTTCTCCTGTCATTACGGTGCTCGTTCAATGTCTTTTTTGCCCATGCAGGAAATCCTTCAAAATTATCGTAGTTTGCATTGTAGAAGCAGAAATTATCTGAAAGTTCCCTGCGGACAATTAGTTCTTCGAGGAAAGCATCCCTCGATTTCTTGTCGGCGGAGATTTTAAAAGCCTCAAGAGCTACCCTCTGAGGTGATATCTGCCCAAAATGAAGATAGGGGGATATGTTCGATTGTCCATCACTGACAGGGTCATTCCTCTGATTATAGTAAAGAGGAAGTTTATTTTTAAAAAATTCCTGCATTGTTCTGTATGCTGCCCTTTCACCAGGTATAATCCATTCAACTTCTTGAATTGTAAGGTCAACATCGAGTGTCTTTAAGATTTTCCCCCAATCTATGATGCTGATTTTTTCTTCCCAATTATATGGATGCTTCTTCAGAGACGGGAAGTCTTCCAAATATTCCGGCAACAAGCGGTGAAGCTTAAGTCTTAAAGTACGAGCGCCGTATTCCTGTTTCGATGAGGCTGTCCAGCAGGGAACTATGTTGTGAGTATCTGCTTCATAGAATGGAATATCAATATTCTTCATTACAGACTCTTTCCATCCCTTATTGATACGCAGAGGACTAAAGTCCGCGACCATAGTTCCTATTTCATATCCATTGATAAACTTGGGTATTTCTACTTCAGGCAATCCGGTGAGCAAGAAAAAGGGGATATTCTTTTTGTTAAGGTTCTTCTCCACTTCCTGCAATCCCTTTATCATAAAGCCATATTGCCTTATGGCCGCGTTGAGGAATCTCGGGACAAGGCAGAATATGACAGCTAAGGGAGTTTTTTGTTCTATTGCCAGTTCCTGAGCAAACAGAAGCGCCCAGTTATCATTCATTCTCTGATCGCGACTCATCCAAAGAACTACCGGTCCACGTCTCGCCCGACCTTCTCCTAACGTCTTCACTCTCTTGCTATCTATCATTTTGGATTTCTGTATGTGAAAAGAGGTATTCACTTTTACGATATATTATAATAACCTTATAATTATAAAGGACATATAATGTGTACGTCAGAACGCCCGGATATTAAAACCGCCATAGATAATTTAAAACAATCCCTGCCAATAGGGAAAAAAATCGGTCTGCTCATTAAAAATTCCCTAATCAAGATAACAACATTAAAAAGCTGTTGTGGTCATCCCGGAGAACCCGGCTGTTGACGGAAATAATAGGCCTCACTGGTCAGTGAGACTCTGTGAATGCGAAAAGAGCGCGATTAAAACCGCACATGTAATAAATTAAATTTATGAGATCACAGATAGTGTAAATGCAAAAGATTAAAATCGGAATAAGTACTTGCCTCCTCGGTGAAAAAGTCCGTTACGACGGGGGACATAAGCTTGATCGATATATAACAGATACGCTTGGGCATTATTTTGAATGGTTTCCAGTATGTCCGGAAGTAGAATATGGTCTTCCTGTGCCAAGAGAATCAATGCATCTAATAGGTGATCCTGCTTCACCTCGCATTGTTACGATAAGAACCGGTGTTGACCATACCGAGGGCATGAAAAAATGGGCTACAGATAAATTGACAAAGCTTGAAAAAGAGAATCTTTGCGGTTTTATTTCCAAGAGTAAGTCGCCAAGTTCGGGGATAGGAGGCATCAAAGTCTATGCTTCTTCAGGGATACCAAGCAATAAGGGAACAGGCATATTCGGGGGAGCATTCATGCGTTATTTTCCACTTATACCGGTCATAGATGATGGAAGGCTGCATAATCCGAATCTGAGAGAAAACTTCATAGAACAGGTCTTGGTATATAAAAGGTGGAAAGAATTTCTAAAGAATAGCACCAAAATCAGAGATCTAATTGTATTTCATACTAATCTCAAGCTTTTAATATTCTCTCATAGTCCAAAACATTACAGCACCCTCGGAAAACTCGTTGCTCAAGCAAAAAAATATAAGCCTGATGTGCTCTATTCTGAATACATAAGGATATTGATGGATGGATTGCGCCTTCTTGCTACGACCAAAAAAAACACAAATGTTTTATTACATATAGCTGGATATTTCAAAAAACAGCTATCGTCTGAGGACAAGAGTGAATTGCTTGAAGTTATAGATCAATATCACAAAGGTCATATACCTCTAATAGTACCGATAGTCCTTATTAATCACTATGTGAGAAAATTCGATGAACCTTACTTAAAAATGCAATTTTATCTGAATCCTCATCCCATAGAATTAATGCTTAGAAACCATGTTTAAGAAAAACTACCGTGGTCTTTTAAAATCAAATTTTGTCTGACAATCTTGCAGTAAGATGATCAACGCAAGACAACGATATACCAAACAAGTAAGAATAGGCTGCTCCACCATCCGATAACTGAGATGACAAAACTCATCGCGATCCTTATCTGTAAATCTACAGGCAGAAGTTCACGTGCTTTCCCCTCTTTCTCTCTCCTTAAAAGGTGTGGACTTACCCAGAAGGAAAGGAATGCCCCGTTTAAGATCAATGCAACTGCGAGGACTGCATGGATAAGTGAAATGCCCGATAATCCAATATTCCTGTAAGTAATCAGACCACCAAGAATAGCTAAAAAGATACCTATCCAAATGAGGGGTTTTGTAATTTTGTGTGTCCTAATTGTTGCCTCTGTCCAATAAGAAGATTTCCTGCCTAAGAATCCGTGAAGGTCAATAACTGTTACTGCTCCTAATCCAATAATAAATCCTGCAATAAAAAGAAAGAGGCCAAGGATATCAGTCCAGGGGGAAACCATATTGCTCCAAATACCTAAATAAACAAATAACTGTTCCATGGTTTAATTGAAATTATATCATATAATAAAAAGAGGAGCCATCGATGTTGGCTATCAACCGATGTAAGTAGAAACTTATTTTTTCTTTTGATAAGGTTATTCTAAAGTCAAATTGATATTTGTACAGTATGCCTGTGAAAGAGAGGTAAAATAAGATTATGAATATTGCAATCCTGGGTGCCCCCGGATGTGTCGGACGGACTATAATTAAGAGACTTCTTGATTCTTCACAACATAAAATCATAGCTTCCTATCGCATAGAGGAAGAGATCCCAAAAGATATTCAAAATGACCGTCTTATTTGGAAACAGGTCAATCTTCTTAATCAATCAAATGCAGAAAACTTTTTACAAGGTTCTGAAATATTGATCTACCTCATACATTCTTTAGGAGCAAAAAATTTTGCAGAGCTCGATATACGGCTTGCAAATTCTGCTGGTAATGCAGCGAGGCAAGTGGGTATTAATAAGATCATTTACCTCGGTGGCATTGTTCCTGACAGCCGGAATGTGTCTCCTCATCTTATCAGCAGGATGAAGACAGGACAGGCCCTTGCTTCTCACGGGATACCAGTCGCTGAAGTTCGCGCAAGCATATTGCTGGCAACCTGCAGCGTTTCTTATCTCATTGTATATTTTCTCGCAAAACGACTTCCTGTCATGATAACACCCCGATGGCTAAATTCCCTCTGTGCACCTATTGCCCTTGAGGATGCAGCAAGTTTCCTCGCAGCTCTGATTCCTCGGGATATCAACGGTCATGAGGTTTTTGAAATAGGCTCTGATATTGTTCGATATCGGGAACTCCTGTCACTATGTGGCAAAGCAATCCGGGGAGTTGGTAATATTATAATCCCTGTCCCTCTTTTTGCGGTACATCTGTCTTCTCTTTGGATCCAGTTGATAACCCGTGTCCCCAATAGCGTCGGAGTAGCGCTTGCTGAAGGGCTAAAAAGCGATACAATACCTTCAAAAAACCGTTTCCGTGAGGTAACCGGAAGGGATCCGATTCCAGTCCAGTCCGTGCTTAAACAACTTGCAGAAGAAATGCGAAAGAAATAAGTCTCAGGACAAAACGATATTGCTTTTTCCACTTCCAATTAATGGCAGAATCTTTTCAATTGTGAAATATACAAGATACTTTGAGCCCTTCTGCTTGTCCTCGTCAGGGGTCAAGTTACGTCTGGTCATCTTGGATATTAAGGTTGAGTCAGTCTCTTCTTTTAACTTTTTCAAAAACAACCTTACGCCGTTGTACCCCGAGACGTTTTCAATAAAGAGAAATGATGCATAGGGATTTGACCGCAGGTTAAGATGTGTTAGACGCTCTCTCATGATAAAAGCCAATGTTCCGTCATCAAAAACATGTGGGGTAGAGTAGATTGCCGCATCCACCTTGCCATCTGAATCAGCTGTAGAAAGAATTCCTATTCCATTTGTGTTGTGAAAGTATTCTTTAAGTGTCATGTCTCTCCTATTTTTGCAGTGTTTTAATAAGTTTTGAGGTGTCATATTGTTTGTCTTTAAGGCGAGAAAGAATAGTTTCATATACTTCTCCCTTAATCTCTTTGCTGCGGCTCAATATCCATAGATATTGACGCTTTGGATGTCCTATGACAGCATATTCATAATTTTCACCAAGATCAACTATCCAATAGTCTCCTGCAAAAGGCCAGAAAAAAGATACTTTGAGCTTGGCGTTTGTTTTTTTGTCAACAACCCATGCTTTTCCTTTTGCAGACCTTATCTTGCCGTCAAAGGTATTGTCATAGCATTCGTTGAAAACGGAAATCTTCCCATCTTTTCTTAGGGAATACGTTGCCTTGCTTCCCACACAGCCCTCTTGAAAACTGTGCGGATATCTCGCAATCTCATACCATGTCCCTGTGTAGCGGGTTAAATCAACATAAGGAACTACTGGTAAAGGCGGTGATGTTTTTCCCTGCATATTAATGCATCCTATTACAGTCAGAAGCATTGAAACTATTAATAAGGAACAGAGGGCTTTTGACATATGTGATGCGATATCTCCACTAATATTGCACTTTTTTAAAGGCTTGTCTAAAGATGTCTTTAAAGCACTATTATAGCAAAGATAATAACTGAGTGTTCGCTTTAATGCCTGGCATCCAAGGGATCAGACGTTCTTGATAGCTCTGATTTTATATTGCAATTTTGCATATAAAACTTTACATTATATTTTTGTAAAACATCTGGTTAAAGAATTTTTCGAGCAACGCCTGTTTTTTTGATTAAAGGAGATTTTTGAATCATGGGAGAGGATAACACATGAAAAATATCGTGCTTACCGGGTTTATGGGAACAGGCAAAACCGCGGTCGGAATCGAGCTTGAACGCCTCCTTAAGCTGAAATTGATTGATGTGGATACGGAAATAGAAAAGTCGGAGAAGATAACAATCAATGAAATATTCAAACAGTTCGGGGAGCCAAGATTCAGAGAGATCGAAACAGAGATGATCAGGAAACTTTCTTCTCAAAAAAATGTCATAATCTCCACTGGGGGAGGCGCTGTTTTAAAGCAGGAAAATATGGAGATCCTCAGACAGAACGGGGTTATTGTCTGTCTTATGGCAACACCCGAGACTATCCTGAACAGGACGAGTAAGAGTGATGAAAGACCGTTGCTGAAGGTAGAAAACCCTTTTGCAAAGATTAACGAGCTTTTGAATTTCAGAAGGCCTTTTTATGAAAAAGCGGATATAATGATCGATACAGAAAATAAAACTCCTCTGCGGATTGCAGAGGAAATCATCAAGAAAGTAAAAGCATACAGTAAACAGTAGGTAGTAGACAGCAGACAGTGAAGAACAGATTTTGGATATATAAGGAAATATGGAAAAAATAAGGGTTGATCTCGCTGAGAGGAGTTACAACATTTTTATAGGCGCCGATAGCCTCGATGAAATTGGGGATAAACTCAAATTGTTTGAACTGAGCCCGAGGATTGCAATTGTCAGTAACCCTACTGTTTTTTCACTCTATGGGGAGCGGGTCTCGGATGCAGTCAAAAAGGCCGGCTTCGACTTGCTTACAGTAATAATACCGGATGGTGAAGAGTATAAAAACCTTGATACCCTCAAGCGCATATATGACGACTTGCTTAAATTTAAACTTGACAGGAAATCCGCTCTCATCGCACTCGGAGGCGGGGTAGTAGGAGATATTACAGGGTTTGCCGCTTCCACGTATATGAGAGGACTTGCATATATCCAGGCGCCTACAACTCTCCTCGCTCAGGTCGACAGTTCTGTGGGAGGCAAAACCGGGATAGACCATGAACTCGGGAAGAATATGATCGGGGCTTTCTGGCAGCCTGCTCTTGTATGGATAGATGTAGAGACTCTGACGACCCTTCCTCAAAGACAATTATTGGCAGGGCTTGCTGAAGTTATTAAATATGGTGTGATTTATGATGAGAAATTATTCATGTACCTTGAGAAGGAGAGAGATAAGATTCTGAATCTTGACAGGGATGCACTGATCTACATTATTAAGCGTTCATGCGAAATAAAGGCAGAGGTTGTTTCAAAAGATGAGAGAGAAGCCGGATTAAGGGCAATATTGAATTACGGTCACACAATAGGCCATGCAATCGAGACTGTTACAAAATACAGGAGATTCCTTCACGGAGAGGCAGTAGCAATCGGGATGAACCTCGAAGCCCGTCTTTCAAAGATGCTTGATCTGATTGATAAAGATCAGGTCTCGAGGATAAAAGGCCTTATTGAATCCTACGGTCTGCCGTCAGAAATGCCATCTGACCTCAATGCGAGCAGTATTTCCCTTTCCATGAAGCTTGACAAAAAGGCAGTCGCCGGTGAGCTTAAGTTCATCCTTCCTGAAAAAATCGGCAGCGTGCGAATAGAGAAAGGCATTCCGGAAAAGTCTGTCAGAGAAGTATTAGAAACCTGCAGTTAACCGGAAAATTTTGTCATGCTTATTCTATCCCAGCATCAGATGCAGGACCTTATAAATAAGCCATGCGACTACCGAACATACCGGCAATGTAAATATCCAAGCATTAATAATCTTTTTCCCAATGCCCCATCTTACAGCCGTTAATCTTTTTGTTGAACCCACTCCCATAATTGCAGTAGCAATAACGTGAGTGGTGCTGACAGGAAGCCCAAAGCAGCTTGCACCGAGGATCACCACAGTTGCGGATGTTTCAGCTGCAAAGCCATGTACGGGTTCAAGTTTAAGCATACTGACTCCCATGGTCTTTATCACCTTCCAGCCACCGAATGTTGTCCCAACTCCCATAGCGAGAGCGCATGCAAGAATCACCCAGAAAGGAACTTCAACTGAATGCAGGAAGCCCCCGCTCACAAGTGAGAGTGTGATAATGCCCATAACTTTCTGTGCATCATTTGAACCATGGCTGAATGCCATGAAACTCGCCGAAATGATCTGAAGCTTTCCAAAATATTTATTAACAGTAGAGGTAGAGAGGTTTCTGCATGCCGCCAATATGAATCTCATGAACAGATACCCGAATAAGATGCCAACAACCGGGGACAGGAGGAGTGATAGAAATATTTTTGTGAGTCCCTGAAAATTTAGAATAATCAGACCGCCATGTGATACTGAAGCGCCTATAAGGCCGCCGATAAGCGCATGAGAGGCGCTTACAGGCAAACCCAAACGCGTCATCATAGTATTCCAGACAAAACCAGCAACGAGAGCTGCGGCTACAACCCCCTCTGTCACCGCATTGGGGTCAACTACTCCTTTCCCGATTGTTTTAGCGACGGCAGTCGTCATGAAAGCCCCAAGGACATTCAGCCCGCCGGCAAGCAGCACCGCCTGTGCAGGCTTCAGTACTCTCGTTGAAACAACAGTGGCAATTGCATTTGCTGCATCGTTATACCCGTTGCTTATATCGAACAATATGGCGAGAAAAACGACAATAAGGACGACTTCAAGCATGCTTCAGCACGATGGCTTCCAGTATATTGGCAACATCCTCACACTTATCAGAAGCATTTTCAAGGTGCTCGTAAATCTCCTTCCATTTAATAACAAGGATAGGATCCTGTATTTCTTCAAACAGATGGCCGAGCGCATCTCTGAAACCCCTGTCTATCCTGTTTTCAAGTTTGTTGATCTCGATGCAATACTCCTGGATATGGGCATAATTCTTTTCTTTCAGTTTCTTGATCGCCTTTTCAACAAACTCCACAGTCGTAAGGAGGTCTTTTGCCATAGTAATTGACCACTTCGTGGATTCCTTTAATTTGAATACAGTGAGCCTGTCGGCAGCGCCCCAAATGAGGTCTACGATATCATCGAGTGTAGATGCAAGCGCATGGATATCTTCCCTGTCTATCGGTGTAACAAAGGTTTTGTTCAGTTTCCTCATAATGTCATGGGTAAAAACATCGCCTTCCTGCTCCAGTTCGTGCACTTCTCTTGCCCAGGCATCCAGGTTACTGAAGTGTTCCATGATGCCGACCAATAATGTGGCAGCATGGGTCACATTTGCCGCAGCTTTTTCAAAAATTAAGAAAAAGTCAGTCTCTTTTGGGAAAATTTTCATATTGCGCCTGTAGGGTTTATGTAGAATATAAAAATTTTAATCTAAAGTCAATAAATGAACTCTTAATATTTGCATAAGAATAAAAAATCGTGCTATAAGTATTATATGGATACACCGAAACATGTACTTGTTGTTGATGATGAGGCTGACCTTGTTGAACTCGTCTCATATAATCTCAGGAAAGAAGGCTTTTTAGTAGATTCAGCCGCTGATGGTGAATCAGCCCTGAAAAAAATCAAAAAAGGCAAATATGACCTTCTCATCCTTGACCTCATGCTTCCCGGAATACAGGGGATTGAACTCTGCCGTATTGTGAGAAATGACCCGAAGAACTCAGGTCTCCATATTATCATGCTTACTGCAAAGGGGGAAGAAATTGACAGGATAATCGGGCTCGAGATGGGAGCTGATGATTACATGACAAAACCTTTCAGTCCAAGGGAGCTTACAGCAAGGGTTAAGGCTGTTCTGAGAAGATTTACAGAAAAGCCGGTCATAGAAAAAATAATAAAGATTGGAGATATCGAAATAGACAGGGAAAGATATACTGTGACTATCAGGGGGAAGTCTGTTAAGCTGAGCGCAACAGAATACAAGCTCCTTCTTTTTCTTGCAGAAAGGAGAGGCAAGGTGTTCAGCAGGGGCCAGCTGCTTGATGCAGTTTGGCGGGATGAGGCATTTGTTGAGCCAAGGACAGTAGACGTGCATGTCCGGAGGTTAAGGGCCAATATCGAAGCAGATCCTGCAGAACCCAGGTATATCAAGACCATGCGCGGCATTGGTTATCTGTTCAATGAAGAGAAATGAAACCTCTTCTCTTCAGAAGAATCCTGATTTCATATCTGCTTATAACCCCATTGCTCCTCCTTTCCCTTGAACTCTACCTCTCAAGTTCCATAAAGAATGACCAAATCTCGAACCTCAGGAAAAACCTTGTTATTCAAGCCCGTTTAATTGCCGACCAGATACCATCTTCTTTAACACGTAACCTGGATGATTTCTGTAAAAGGGTCAAAGAAAAATCAGGCGCAAGAGTCACTATCATTGACAGCTCCGGAGCGGTACTGGGAGATTCAGATGAACCTTCGGAAAAAATGGAAAATCATTCGGACAGACCCGAGATTCAGGATGCAGCAGTGAGTGATGCAGGAAGTTCTATACGCTACAGCAAAACCCTTCAGAAGGATCTTTTTTATCTTGCGATATCAATAAAGAGCGATCCGGATAAAAGGTTCCTGAGACTGTCAATGCCTCTTTACGATGTTCAGAAAGCAATGAATACGATAAGGATAAGGATCATTATTGCGTCTCTTGCAGTCACATTTATTGTCATTCTTTTTGGACTTATACAGACAAGAAGGGTTACAAAATCAATTGAAGGTATCACAGACTTCTCAAAGGAAGTCGCTGCAGGGCATTTCAAAAAGAGACTGTTTCTGAAAGAAAAAGATGAGCTTGGAGAACTCGGCAAGAATATCAGCAATATGGCCCAGGACCTCAGTGCGCGGCTCATTCAGACTGAAGAAGAAAAAGGCAAAGTTGAGGCTATTCTCAGGAATATGTCTGATGGTCTGGTTCTGACAGATACGAAAGGAACGATACTATTGATCAATGCAGCTGTAAGAAACCTTTTCTCTGTCCAATCTGATATTACAGGTAAAACACTGACAGAGGCCCTGAGGAATGCAGACTTAATGGAGCTGATTGAGAGCGTTGTTGAAAACAAGGAAAAAGTATCGCGTGAGATTAAGATCACCAGACCCGGAGATCTTTATATCCTGGCAACTGCAACCCCATTTTATTCTCCTAAACCTGAAAACGAACTCTCGGGCGTTGTTTTACTCTTCCATGACATCACAAGACTCAGGAAACTTGAAGAGATTAGAAAGGATTTTGTTGCAAATGTTTCCCATGAAATAAAGACCCCTATTACAGCAATAAAAGGTTTTGCAGAGACCCTTATTGAAGGCGCCATTAATGACACGGATAATGCCCTTAAATTCCTCGGGACGATCAGGAACCACAGCGAACGTCTCAACTCACTTGTAAATGATCTTTTGACTCTCTCAAGCATAGAACTTGGAGATATATTGGTAACAAAGAAAACTATCAATCTTAATGAGATCATAGACACAGTATTTGCTACTTTGCAGGAAAAAGCCCAGGCTAAGGGACTATATCTCAGGAAAGAGGTGACACCGGGAATCACGGAGATCGATGCAGACAGGGACCGTCTGATTCAGATACTCATCAATCTTGTCGATAACGGGATCAAGTTTACTGATACAGAAGGAATAACGATAAAAGTTAAAACTGAAAAGTTACAGGTTGAAGGTGAAGAAAAGGATTTCATTGCAATCTCTGTCGCAGATACAGGGGCGGGGATTCCCAAAAAACATCTTCCCCGTATCGGTGAAAGGTTTTACAGGGTTGACAGCGCGCGTTCAAGGGAGCTTGGCGGCACAGGGCTCGGTCTTGCAATAGTGAAGCACCTCGTTAAAGCACACGGCTGGGAGATGAAAATTGAAAGCACAGAAGGACAAGGCACCACGGTCCATCTCATCTGTCCTTCTGAGTTCTAAGGTCATAAACGATTCTGCAGAATCTGATAATGTTTCGTAACTTCCTTAAAGCTTTCTAAATAAATTTGTTAAATGGTAAAATGTTGTATATTTTCAATCAAATGTAATCAATCATGTCGAATTGCGGAAGATGAAAGATAAAAATCAGATAAAAGAAATATCGCAAATATATGAAGCATTTTTTGATAATGCAAACGATGGGATACTTATTGCAGATATAGAAAATAAATATTTTCATGTGAGTAATAAGATGATTTGCCAGATGTTGGATTATTCAACAGAAGAGATAAAGAATATTGGGGTAATGAATATCCATCCTAATGAGGACCTCCCTTATGTCATAGAACAGTTCGAGAAGCTATTAAAAAAAGAATTAGTAATGGCTGTGAATATTCCAGTAAAGAGGAAAGACGGCAGTATTTTTTATGCAGATATTAATTCATTTCCAATAACACTATCTGGAAAAACCTATCTTGTTGGTGTTTTCAGGGATGTCACTGATCGCAAGCGGGGAGAGGAGGCACTGAAAGAAAGGGAAAAGGAATTAGAGATCAAAACAAAAAATCTTGAGGAAATGAATGCTGCGTTGAATGTGCTTCTCAAAAAGAGAGAGGAAGACAAGGCAGAACTTGAGGAGAAAGTCTTATTGAATATTAAGCAGTTGATTGAACCTTACGTGTTGAAACTGAAACAGAGCGGGTTGGATGAAAGGCAGAAAACGCTTGCCGCCATTCTTGAATCAAACCTGAAAGATATCACCTCATCATTTGCATACAGTCTTTCATCCAGGCACCTGAACTTGACTCCCGGAGAGGTTAAGGTGGCGAATCTGGTCAAGCAGGATAAGACGAGCAAAGAAATCTGTGAGATATTAGGGTCTTCCGAAAAGGTGGTTGCATTCCACCGCCAGAATATCCGGAGAAAACTCGGCTTACAGAACAAGAAGGTCAATCTGAAGTCCTGCCTTATAGCAAAAGCTTAAAATATAAGTACCAGTTTTAGCATAGCAATAACCTATCTATTTATAATCATTGCATAGCCTCTATTCTTTGATAATACTATTAAATTGAAATGGATCATACTCCAAATATACTCCGTTGCAAGGGGTGGGGCAGAGTTATACTGCCCCAGCAATACTGACAAAGACTTGAATTGAAAAACCAGGGAAAAATTGCCCAAAAACCTGCTTCCTGCGATCCCCTAACAGGGCTTCATAACAAAGATGTCTTTTTTAACTATGTAACACAGGCAATTGCACTTGCAGCCCGAAATAAAAATATTGCGGCTATTTTGTTTATCTGCATTGATCGCTTAAAGCTTATTAACGATACACTTGGTGAAAATTATGGCAATAAATTATTAAAGATGATAGCAAAACGTCTAAAAGCTTGTGTAAGAAAGAGCGATGTTGTGGCTCGACCTGGCAGAGATGAGTTCATGATTTTGCTCCCCGAGATCAGACATGCAGAAGATGCAGCCCTAATAGCCAGAAAGATATTTACCTCTTTGGAATCACCCTTTACTCTTAAAAACCATAAACTGATTGTGTCAATTAATGTCGGAATCAGCGTCTATCCAAACGACGGTGATAGCGCTAAAGCTCTCCTCAATACATCTTATACAGCCTTGCAACGCTCAAGGGAACTCGGGGAAAACACATATCAATTCTATTCGCCGGCTTTAACTGAAAGGGCGTTTGAGCGAATGGTAATGGAGAATGATCTGAAATTTGCTCTCCAACGTGAAGAGTTCATCCTTCACTACCAGCCGCAAATTGATCTTAAATCAGGGATGATAACCGGCCTGGAGGCTCTTGTCCGCTGGCAGAAACCAAGAGACACACTAATTCATCCAAAGAGTTTCCTCTATTTGATGGAAGAAACAGGACTCATAGTGCCACTCGATGAATGGGTTTTACGCACAGCCTGCAAACAAAATAAAGTTTGGCAGGAAACTGGCCTCAAACCTTTACGTATCGCAGTGAACATATCATCCTGTCTTTTCCATGAAAAAGACATTACATACACAGTTAGCAGAGTACTTGAAGAAACCGGCCTTGAGCCACAGTTCCTTGAACTGGAATTGACAGAGAGCATTTTTTTAAAAAACCTCGAGCGAACCGTGAAGGCGCTCAAAGTGTTAAGAAAGATGGGCGTAAATATTTCGATTGACGATTTTGGCACTGGCTACTCTTCCCTCAGTTATCTGAAATATTTTCCTATTAACAAGTTAAAGATTGTAGAGCCTTTTATATCTTCAGTCTCATTCAGCCCCACAGACGAAGTGATTGCAAGGGCGATTATCGCTTTAGCCCATACGCTGAATATGAAGGTCGTAGCTGAAGGCGTGGAAAAGAAGGAACAGATGCAATTCATCCGTTCCCTCAAATGTGATGAACTTCAGGGTAACATATTCAGCATTCCTCTTCCCCCTGAAGAGATAGGTAAACTTCTCAAAAAGGGGAAAAAATCAAGATTATAAGAATTTCTCAAAATTTTATATTTTATTTAGACTAAAATTAGCTTAAAGGAATTTCAATGGCTTATCAGATTAGCGATAAAACAAAGAAGCAATCAATAAAATGTCCTTACATGTTCCAATGCTTGAATAATGAGACCTGGAATCCTTGTTCTATCGAAAGAGATCTCCAGGGAGCATTTCTTGTTATAAAAACTAAAAGCAACAAAAGCGCCTGCCCTTACTGTTTTCCTTATGCCTTTTCATACTATTGCACTTGCCCTATCAGACGTGAAATCTACCAACGTTACAATATATAACCTCTGAGATGAAAGATGATTATAAGACAAAAATTCAGCTTATAAATGAATTAGCGCAACTACGTCAAAAAATTACTGAGTTGGAGAAATCAGAAGCTGACTATAAACAATTGAGTAAATATGTGAACACGACAAAAGACCTTATTCGTGACGTTGATGGCAAGCCTATAGAGATAGCGGGTTCTTGGTTCGACATAACAGACCGCAGACATGCAGAGGAGGAACTGAAAGAAAGGGAAAAGGAATTAGAGATCAAGACAAAAAATCTCGAGGAAATGAATGCTGCGTTGAATGTGCTTCTCAAAAAGAGAGAGGAAGACAAGGCAGAACTTGAGGAGAAAGTCTTATTGAATATTAAGCAGTTGATTGAACCTTACGTGTTGAAACTGAAACAGA
>VGWX01000021.1 GCA_016873615.1 Nitrospira sp.
ACGCAAAAACCCTGCTTCGAAATTAATATCCTCAAGCTTAAGCGATATCAGCTCACTGACACGCAACCCGGAAGAATACAACAGTTCAAACATTACAAAATCTCTTATTGCATTAGGATCATCCAGGACAGGATACGCACCTGATTCAAGGAGCGATTTGACTTCAGAAATTGTCAATGCCTTCGGAAGCCTTTCCCATTTCTTTGGCGCCTGGAGGTTTTCTGACGGATCTTCTTTGATAATATTTTCAATAATAAGGTATTTGCACAGTCCGCGGATTGAAGAGATGAACCTGCATATGCTCGCTATGGAATATCCCTTATCTCTCAGACTTTCTATAAAATCAATAATACCGGACTTTGAAAATGATTCAAAACCTTTATCCTTTGATGACAGGAAACCCTGAAATTTCCTGAGGTCGAGCCTGTACGATTCGACAGTATTCTTAGACAGCCCTTTTTCGGCTGAGAGATAACTCAGAAATTCATTCAGGAGATCCATATATTCCTCCCATCTCCTCGGTATAACTGCCGTCTTCTCCATAAATAAATAATGGATTTTCAATCTTCAATCCTGTCCTTCCTCCTTTTACAGCCTCAAGCAAGACCATCTTTGCCTCTGACAACATATGAGAATGGACGAACCTCAATCTCTTGGGCTCAATTTCCCTTTTCTTTAACATGGTCATAAGTTCTGACAGCCTGGCCGGGTGATATATAATGGCAAAGCGTCCTTTGGATCTCAAGAGAAAAGCTGCTGCATCAATAAGTTTTTCGAGGCTAAGTTTTATCTCATGACGCGCTATTGCCCTTTCTTCAGCGATATTAAGACGGCCGCTCTTAACCTTTCTGAATGGGGGATTCGATACAACAAGGTCATAAGCGCCTTGAGCCTGGTACGATTCTGGAATTTCTCTCACATCACATTGTTTGACTGCTATCCTGTCCTGAAGATTATTCAAGACAATATTTTTTTCAGCCACCCTGGAGAGTGTTTCCTGGATCTCAAATAGCATTATGCGTGCTTCGTGATATTTCTTTGCCAGAAGAATTCCTATAATGCCTGAGCCGGCGCCGAGGTCGGCAATGGCAGAAACTTTCCGCAGGTTCACAAAATCATACAGGAGAAGAGCATCTACTGAAAAACGGTATCCTGTTTTCGACTGATACAATTTAATATTACGGATACTGTCAAGCGTGACATCCATACTATGTGCTCAGAGAGTTATAGAGCTTTTCCCGGATTGGCAAGAATACCTTTTTCATGAAGAAGAGATATGAATATTTCTACGATATGAGGATCGAACTGTATTCCGGAGAATTTATTCAACTCTTTTACAGCCTCGTCTATTGACAGCGCTTTCCTGTAAGGCCTGGTAGTCGTCATGGCCCCGAATGCATCTGACACAGCAATTATCCTCGCGCCAAGTGGAATTATCTCACCTTTCAGGCCGTCAGGATAACCTGAACCGTCATAGCACTCATGATGATGTTTTATTATTTCCCTGGCGTCTTTTATCGGCTCAATTGAATCAAGGATCTTTGCACCGTTCAAAGGGTGCTTCTTGATGACATCCATTTCTTCATCAGAAAGCTTATCTGCCTTCATCAGGATGTGATCAGGAACGCATATTTTGCCTAAATCATGCAAGAGAGCTGCTTTTCTGATGTTTTCTATATCATTATCATAAAGGTTTAACTTCCGGGCAATCTCGACAGAATATTCTGCAATATCTTTCATATGCTTATCAGTATATAAATCCCTTGCCTCCACCACACCGGAGAGAGTAACGATCATGGACAGATAAGACTGCTCAATCTTTTCATAGAGACGGGCATTTTCGATTGCAGCTGCAGCCTGGCCGCTCAAAACGGAAACGAGTTCAACCTCTGAAGGAGTGAATGGATGTTCGCTGCCGATTCTATCCAAATAGATAATCCCGATACACTTGCCGCGAATGGTAAGAGGCATATATATGCTTGAAAACATATCCTCAATTATTGCTATCTCATCAAAACCTGCGGGCAGTTTACCCTCCGGTGTTATAAGCAATGATTTTTTTTCTTTCGCAATATGCTTCATTATCTTATCCCCGTATCTCTCCTGGAAGTTTCTGAGAAAATCTGGTGATGTGCCATAATTTTCTTCCAGAGAAATATTGCCTGTTGCTTCATCGATCAGACACAAAAACGCTCTGTCAGCATGTGTTTCCCTGGCTGCAATTTCGACGATTGATTTAAAGAGTCTTTTAGGATCAATCTCGCTGATAATCTCCTTACTCACCTCAAAAAGAGGCATAAGCGTTCTCATCCTTATATTTTCTCTGATCAATCTTGTCTTTTCCAGCGCCTCAGCAACAGCCGTTCTGAGTTCTATTGGTGTAAACGGCTTCAATATAAAGCCCTGAGCGCCCAACCGCAGAGCATTAATGGCAATATCAAGTGTGCCATGTCCTGTAATAACGATGATAGGGATCTCTTTATTTGAAGTCCTTACCCGTCTGATAACATCAAGACCGCTAATCTCCGGCATCTTAATATCTGTTAAAAGAAGATCAAATTTTTCATTTTCGATGAGTTGAATGCCTGCGTTTCCATCTGATATGGCTTTAACATCATAATTTATCTTTGACAGTATGTCTCTGGAAAGCTGCAGGATAAAATCCTCGTCATCGATTACAAGTATCTTCTCTTTTTGCATAAACTAGGCGTCTCCTCTATAAAGAATTCAATGTTTTCAACTCATTAATTTGACACATTTAATTATAAGAATGCAATTGATTAACATTCATTAAAAGGTGTTGTGACGCAATAAAAAAGGCCATGTATTCCGCATGGCCTTTTTTATTAATATGCAATTGCTTTATGTTTTATCTGAATTTCTCTGCTATCTGTACTCTCGCTACCGCCCTCTCAAGTGAAGATGTCGACCTTGCAAAATCAAACTCTTCTGCCTTTTTCAGCCTCTCTTCTGCCCTCTTCATTGCAGCTTTTGCCCTCTCAACATCTATGTCCTCGGATTTTTCTGCGCTGTCGGCAAGAACCATAACCTTATCAGGTCCAACCTCGGCATACCCCCAGTTCACAAAGACATATTTTGTTGTATTTCCTTTTTTATAAGAGAGCATCCCTATTTTCAGAGTTGTAAAGAAAAACTCGTGACCCGGTAGCACACCAAAATCTCCTTCACTTCCGGTGCATGTCACTTCTTCAACATCTTCACTAAAAATAAGGCCGTAAGGTGTAACGATATCAAGTTTTAATTTACTTTCCTTCTCCATGAATTATTCTCCTGCCTTAGCCTTTATTTCTTTATGCCTGTCTGCTCCATCCAAGTTTCTTGGCCTTTTCCTCAACTTCTTCGATCGGCCCAACCATATAGAATGCCTGTTCAGGAACATCATCGTATTGTCCTTCAACAATCGCCTTAAAACCTTTTATGGTATCCGCAGTCTTAACATATTTACCGGCCTGACCTGTAAATGTTTCTGCAACATGGAACGGCTGGCTCAGGAACCTCTGAAGTTTCCTTGCCCTTGCAACGAGCATCTTATCATCTTCCGAAAGTTCCTCGATACCGAGGATCGCGATGATGTCCTGAAGCTCCTTGTATCTCTGAAGAGTTTTCTGAACACTCCTTGCGACAGCGTAATGCTCATCGCCGATGACCTTTGGGTCAAGGATTCTCGATGTAGAATCCAACGGGTCAACCGCAGGATAAATACCGAGCTCTGAAATCTGTCTTGAAAGAACGACTGTTCCGTCCAGATGGGTAAATGCTGTTGCAACCGCAGGGTCGGTAAGGTCGTCCGCAGGAACATATATTGCCTGCATGGATGTGATAGCGCCTTTCTTTGTGGTGGTAATCCTCTCCTGGAGCGCTCCCATGTCAGTGCCAAGCGTAGGCTGATAACCGACCGCTGACGGCATTCTTCCTAATAGTGCGGAAACCTCAGCCCAGGCGAGTGTGTATCTAAAAATATTATCAATGAATAAGAGAACGTCCTGTCCCTGGTCTCTGAAGTATTCTGCACAGGTCAATGCGCTCAATCCTACGTTTGCCCTTGCTCCGGGCGGCTCGTTCATCTGACCATAAATAAGGGCTGCCTTCGGCAAAACGCCTGAGTGTTTCATTTCAAGGTAAAGGTCATTTCCTTCCCTTGTTCTCTCGCCGACGCCTGCGAAAACCGAGATACCACCGTGGACCATGGCAATATTGTTGATCATCTCCATGATGATAACGGTCTTGCCGACTCCTGCGCCACCAAACATACCCATCTTGCCGCCACGGACAAACGGTATCAGAAGGTCAAAAACCTTAACGCCTGTTTCAAATGCCTGAGTCGTCGCTTCCTGCTCAACAAAATCAGGGGCCAACCGGTGAATAGGCATCCTCTCAGTTGTCTCTATTGGTCCCATTTCATCAACAGGGTCACCCACGACGTTTATAATCCTTCCTAATGACGGCTTCCCGACAGGAACAGTTATGGGCTCACCGGTGTCTACAGCCTTCATACCCCTTACGAGGCCGTCTGTCGGTCCCATAGCAATGGTCCTTACCTTATTTTCACCAAGATGGATAGCGGTCTCCAGGGTAATATGAATCTCGGGGATACCCTTTGATGGGTCTCCCGGGTAATCAACTTTTATCGCATCTTTAATCTTTGGAAGCGCTTTCTCAAATTCTACGTCTACAACTGCACCTATTACCTGTGCTACTTTTCCTTCGTTCATAATGAACCCCCTCAACTATATTAAAATTCGTTAATCCTTTATTCCTTAATCCTTTAATGCCTCAACGCCGCCGACAATATCCATCAGTTCTTTTGTAATGGACGCCTGTCTTACCTTGTTGGCAAGGAGTGTTACCTTAGTAATAAGTTCAGAACAGTTCTTTGTTGCGTTCTCCATGGCTGCCATTCTTGCCGCTTCCTCAGCAGCAGAGGATTCAAGCAAAGCCCTGTAAATCTGTATCTCGATATATTTTGGCAGCAGTCTTTCGAATATTGCCTCTCTTGTAGGTTCATACAGGAAATCACCACCCATAAATGGTTCCTTCCGGGCCTCCTCTGTCTCTATTGCACCTATTGGCAAGAGTTTTGTTATAGTTACCTTCTGTGCAATGAGCGACTTGAATTCATTATATATAACAACAATCTCATCTACAGTCTCTTTCGTATAATTTTCAGCCAGGTCGCCTGCAATCTCCTGAGCATTCGTATATGTTACTTTACCTGAGAGGCCAAGCCAGGCTTGCCTTCTCGGCACATTTCTCCTGCGGAAGTAATCACGGGCTTTTCTCCCCACAACACTAAGACTGAGCGCAACTCCTTCTTTTTGAAGGGTGTGGATATAATTACCCGCAGCCTTCAGAATATTTGTATTGAATGCTCCGCAGAGACCTCTGTCGGAAGTAATAACGATAACCTCAACAGTCTTTTTAGGTCTCAGATCAAGGAGTGGATGAATCTGTCTTTCTGAAACCTTTGCAAGATCAGACAGCACTAACTCCATTCTCTGAGCGTAAGGCCTGAAATTCAGCATCCGGTCCTGAACCTTCCGCATTTTTGCAGCAGCCACCATTTTCATGGCAGCAGTAATCTTCTTGGTGCTCTGGATTGCTTTTAATCTTTTTCTTATATCCCTTAAAGTTGGCATTTATCCTCTCCTATCAAAACTGGTTATACAGAGAAGGTTTTTTTGAATGCTGTGATCGCCTCGTTAAGCTTTGCTTTAAGGTCATCATCCAGTGCCTTCTTTTCCATGATCTCTTTTTTCAGCGCCTGTTTTTCAGCCCTGATATATCTCATAAACGCTTCCTCAAAGGCTCTTATTGAATCAACCGGGACATCATCGAGAAAGCCCTGGGTCCCTGCATAAATAACAATGATCTGATCATCAACCGACATCGGGACAAATTGGTCCTGCTTCAGAAGCTCGACCATCCTTTTCCCTCTCTCAATCTGCGCGAGTGTTGCCTTATCAAGGTCGGATGCGAACTGCGCAAATGCAGCAAGCTCTCTGTACTGTGCAAGGTCAAGCCTGAGCATACCTGCAACCTGCTTCATGGCTTTGATCTGGGCAGCGCCGCCGACGCGGCTGACTGAAAGACCGGCGTTAACAGCAGGTCTTACACCGGCGTAGAAGAGTTCGGGCTCAAGATAGATCTGACCGTCTGTGATGGAAATAACGTTTGTCGGGATATAACCGGAAACGTCACCGGCCTGTGTCTCGATAACCGGAATTGCCGTAAGGGATCCGGCGCCCATCGCATCGCTCATTTTTGCTGCTCTTTCGAGTAGCCTTGAATGGAGATAGAAGACGTCACCGGGATACGCCTCACGTGAAGGAGGACGCCTCAGGATCAGGGAAAGCTGTCTGTATGCCTGAGCCTGTTTGGTAAGGTCATCATATGCAATAAAAGCAGCCTTGCCGTTATCCCTGAAATATTCACCCATTGTACAACCAACATATGGCGCTATGTATTGCATTGGCGCGGGTTCACTCGCTGTTGCGACAACAACGATTGTGTGTTCCATGGCGCCCATCTGTTCAAGTTTCTGAACTGTATTAACAACAGCCGGCCTTCTCTGTCCGACTGCCACATATACGCATGTAACATCACCGCCTTTTTGATTGATGATGGTATCAATAAGAATGGCTGTTTTTCCGATCTGACGGTCGCCGATAACAAGCTCCCTCTGACCTCTTCCGATCGGGATCATGGCATCCACTGCCTTGACCCCTGTCTGGAGCGGTTCATGGACAGGCTTCCTCTTGATGATACCAGGGGCAACGACTTCGACCCTTCTTGTCTGTTTTGCGTTAATCGGGCCTTTCCCGTCTATAGGCTGTCCGATTGCATTGACAACCCTTCCCCTCAATTCCTCTCCAACCGGGACTGACATAACCTTTCCGGTGCGTTTAACAATATCGCCTTCCCTGACAAGCTTGTCCTCACCAAAGAGAACAGCGCCAACTGATTCATCTTCAAGGTTCAGGGCCATACCGAAAACACCGTTCGGGAACTCAAGCAGTTCCATGGCCATGCAATTGTCAAGGCCATAAACCTTTGCAACACCGTCACCAATATATGTGACAGTGCCGATCTCACTGACATCAACCTTCTTCTCGAAATCTGTTATTTGCTTCTTTAGAAGTTCACTTATTTCTTCTGTCTTAATTTCTGCCATAATATCACTCCTTTATTAGCTCATCTTTTAAAAGCCTTAACTGGCCTTTTATGCTGGTATCATACATTGTGCTTCCGATCTTGACGAGTATGCCGCCAAGAAGGGAAGGGTCTATCACATATTCTATATCCACATCCCTGTCCGTCAATTTTTTCAGGGATGCCTTAAGCGTATTTTCGCTATCTTTTTTTATCTCAATGGGGGTCATGACAACCGCCTTAGCCCTCTTCTTGCTTTCGAGATAGAGATTGGTAGCTATCCTTATGATATCAGGGAGAACTGTTATTAGTCCTGATTCTGAGAGGTGCAAAATATATTGCACTGTGTTTACAGAAAGTTTAAGTTTCTCTGAAAGCTGTTTTATAACCTTTGCTCTCTCATCTGATGTGAAATGAGGGTTAACAAGGAAGCTCCTGAGTTCCTTACTTTTTACCATGAGGTTATTAATTGAATTAATTTCATCAATGGCCTGAGGTGCGTTTTCAATGCCGACTTTTCTCAGCAAAGCCTTTGCGTATCTGTTTGCTCCCTTTAGCTGTTTCAACCCTTACCTCCTATCTTCACGAGGGAATCTTCAAGAAGTCTTTCCTGATCATTTTTTGTTAATTTCTCCTTGAGCTTTTTCTCTGCAAGCTCCATTGCCAACTCAACAGCTTCAGCCTTAATTGCCTCTTTCGCATGTTTCAGTTCGTAATCAATATTTGTCTTTGCCTGTTCCAATATCTTTTCCTTCAGTCTGGAGCTTTCCTCAATAATTCTATCACGCTCTTGTTCTCCTGAGCGCTGTGCTGTAGATAGGATTGCCTCTATTTCAGCATCCTTCACTTTAAGCCTTTCCTCTACCTCATGCAATGCCTTTACTGCTGCCTCTTTTGCCTCTTTTGCCTCGTTTAGGGTCTTTTCTATCAATTCCGTCCTGCTCTTAAGATAATTCTGGAGGGGTTTCTTGCCAAACTTAAAGAGGACAAAAACCAGGATTGCAAAATTGATAATCTTCCACATATAATCTTTCCATAGAGGCACATGCCCGGCCTCTTCACCCCCGCCGCTCCCAAAAGCATAAGAAGCAAAAGCAATACTAAAAATGAATAATGGAAAGATAAGTTTTTTATACTTCCGTGTTCTGGGCTCTAAGTTCTGAGTTCTGTTTCTCATACTTTCACCAGCTTTCTTACGATTTCGTCAGAGAACTTATCAACATCAGCTCTTAGCGCCTGTCTTGCCTTTTCAGCCTCAGCTTTAATCTCTGCTTTGGCTTTTTCAAGTATTGAGACAGCCTCTGCTTCTGTAGCCGAGAGAACTTCTTTTTGCTGTTTCAGGCCTTCTGCCCTGAGAGCTTCGAAAGTCTCCTTTGATTTGCTTCTGGACTCGGCAAGTTCACGGTTCAAACTGGCAATGCCTTCTTCTCTTTTGACGCTCATCATTTTAGCTGCATCAAGAGCATCCTTAACCGTATCTTCTCTTTCTTTGAAAATCTTCAGGAGGGGTTTAAAGAGAATAGCATTCATAATGAAAAGTAATGCAAAAAAATTGATGACCAAGACAAGTAACCACAGTGGTTGAATATCTAGCATCTTTCACCTTCCATCAAATAGTTTAAAAAAGCGAAACCAGCATACCATAGGGCAAAAAAAATTGTCAAGAGATTTTTCTAATCAAAAAAAATAGACTTAAAATACTAAGATTTATCCCTCTAAATAGTCAAGGTCACATCAACAAGCATATCCGATTATTGTGCTAAAATACGCATATGTTTATTGAAAAACTCAACCGCCTAAAAGAAAAAAAACTTTTCAGGGATTTAAAAGACAGGGAATCTTCTCAGGGCCATCACATAAAACTGGACGGCAGGGAGTATATAAATTTCTCATCCAATGATTATCTCGGCCTTGTGAAGCATTCCCATATAATTAATGAAGTCAAAAAAACGCTCGATGAATATGGGTTTGGCGCCGGCGCTTCGAGGCTTCTGTATGGAGGAAGCATTCTGCACAGAGAACTCGAAGAAAAGCTTGCGTCATTCAAAGGCACAGAATCCGCCCTTGTATTCAATTCAGGTTACGCGGCAAACACCGGAATCATACCTGCTATTGCTGATGAAGATACAATATTATTAAGTGATGAGTTCAATCATGCAAGCATTATAGACGGATGCAGGTTAAGCAGGGCAAAGACAATAATATTCAGGCATAAAGACTTATCACACGTTGAAAAACTTCTAAAAAAGGAGCGTATAAAAAAGAAGATCATTATAACTGATTCAATCTTTAGCATGGATGGAGATATTGCTCTATTAAAAGAGATGTATAGCATCTGTATAAAATATGATACATTCCTGTATATAGATGACGCCCATGCAACAGGAGTCATTGGAAACGGCAAGGGTTCCCTTACTCACTTTGCCATAAACCCTGAACCGTGGATTATCCAGATGGGCACATTTTCAAAAGCCCTTGGTTCATTCGGCGCATTTCTTGCCGGAAGTTCTGATGTCGTCCGGTGGGCATTGAATAATGCACGAAGCTTTATGTACTCAACAGCCTTGCCCTCGTGTGTAATTGCCGCATCTATCGCAGCATTGGAAGTAATAGAAAATGATTCTGTATTGATAAAAAGACTCTGGGCCAACAGAGAAAAGTTAGCTAACGGCATTCGGCAAACAGGGTATGACATAATGGGCAGTGAAACTCCTATAATACCGATAAAAACAGGGAGCGTTGAAAATACTTTACAAATTTCTAAACACCTTTTTGAAAATGGCATTATAGCGCCGGCTATAAGACCGCCTACAGTGAAGGACCCGAGGATACGGATAAATGTGACTACTGCTCATACGGATGAGGATATCGAGAGACTGATTGAAGCGTTAAAAAAAGTGTAATATTATATATCGTAAAATCCCCCTCAATCCCCCTTTTCCAAAAGGGGGATAATATATTTTCCCCTCTTTGGCAAAGAGGGGAAATGGGGAGATTTTTCAAAATTAAATCATCTGACAATAAAATGGCAAAGGGTTTCTTTATAACAGGCACTGACACAGGCGTTGGCAAAACAATTATCACTGCAGCTTTGATCAAAGCTGCTCATCTTCTTGGATTTATGGCATGCGGCATGAAACCGATAGAGACAGGATGTAAAAGAGAAGAGTTCAAAGTTAAAGATATGTTAATACCGTCTGACGGAACTTTCCTCAGAGAGATAGCCGGAACAGGTGAGTCCATCGATCTCATAACTCCTATTCGTTTCGAGAATCCGCTGGCGCCATTGCCCGCTTCCGAAATCGAAAACATGCCCGTTGATCTTGATAAGATCAAAACAGCATATAAAGAGCTCTCAAACAAATACGATGTTATTATTGTCGAAGGGATCGGTGGTCTTCTCGTCCCGATAAAAAGAGGGCATTTTGTAATTGACCTTGCAAAAGATTTCGGACTGCCAATAATAGTCGTCTCCAAACCAGGCCTCGGCGCCATCAACCATACTATGCTGACAGTAAATTATGCGATCAAAGAGGGGCTTGATGTCGCAGGTATAATTATTAATCATACCCGGCCTCCGGAGAGAACACTTGCTGAGAATACGAATCCTGAGATTATCAGAAAGCTCAGCCCTGTTCCAATTATAGGAATATTCCCCTATCTGAAAGATTTAGAAAGCAGAACAATCGAGAGAGGTGTTGTGAAAAGCCTGAATCTGAAGATTATCAGGAAATACCTTTAGGGATGGTATCAGGAAATATAAGGGGAAATTATAGTATTTGAGCGGATTCTTTTGCCAATAGTCAAATATATTTGTGAATATAAAGAGGCAAAAGCCTCGCAGGGAGGAACGACTGAGAATGAGCGAAAATGCTATAATCTCCCCTGCGTCTCTCCAATAAACCGATCCGATTAAATCAGCTTCAGATCAGCCAAAACTTTCTTCAGCTTCTCTCTGTTCGCAGGAGCCATTTCGCAGAGCGGAAGCCTGAACTCTTCCTGTATCTTCCCCATCATGGCAAGCGCTGTTTTTGCAGGGATGGGGTTCGTCTCGATGAACATCGCTGCATTGAGAGGTTCAAGTTTATAGTGAATCTCCCGTGCCTTGTCGTACTGCCCTTTCAGCATCAGAGAACACATCTTGGATACTTCCTTCGGCATAACGTTTGCAGTTACGGAAATAACCCCTTTCCCGCCAAGAGCCATGAGAGTGACCGTAGTGAAATCGTCACCGGAAATAACAGCTATTCTGTTTCCACAGAGTCTTATTACCTCACTCACCTGTTTCATGTCACCGGTCGCCTCTTTTATTGCCACAATGTTCTTAACCTCTGCAAGGCGTGCAACCGTAGCCGGAAGCATGTTTACCGCAGTGCGTCCGGGGACATTATATAAAACAATCGGGATATCCACCTTTTCAGCAATTGTTTTATAGTGCCTGTAAAGGCCCTCCTGAGTCGGCTTATTGTAATACGGGGTGACAAGCAAAACTGCATCTGCACCTGATTTTTTTGCATGTTTGGTTATCTCTACCGTTTCATCTGTAGAATTCGCTCCGGTTCCGGCAATAACAGGAACCCGCTTGTTGACGGTTTTTACCGCGATATCAATTACCCTGTAATGTTCTTTATAATCGAGGGTTGAAGATTCACCGGTAGTGCCGCACGGAACGATGGCATTGGTTCCCTGCGCTATATGCCATTCAATGAGGTCCCCGTAAGCCTTTTCATCGACCTTCTCCTTTTTAAAAGGTGTAACGATTGCGACTATTGAACCTTTAAACATAGCTGCCTCCTTTTTTAGGGTTCATACAAACTTCAACCCTGCCCGATATTGACTATGAATTTTTCCTGTCCATCTCACAATAGCAGCCTTCTTAAAAATACCTTTATTTATTTCCTTATCATCTTCAAAGGTCAGGACATGTCCTTGCTGAATGGGGAAGTCTGTTATTATTCCAAGCCCTTCGTCACTTATATCAACTGAAACAGCAACATTATGCACCTTCTTCAGTTCCTGCATATTCAGAACAGATACGGAATATTTCAGCGGTGTGATAAATGCTGTCCTCTCATGTTCACGCAAATTGCCTTTTATAAACATGATCTTTCCTTAGTTAGCAATAATACCTTCAAAAACCTCTACAGCGGCCCCTGTCATATAGACATGGTTATTTTCAGCCCACTCTATCAGGAGATCCCCTCCAAGAAGATGGACTGTTACGTTTTTATCTGTAAGCTTCTTTACGTTAGATGCTACCCCAACCGCTGATGCGCCGGTGCCGCAGGCCATTGTCTCGCCTGAACCTCTTTCCCAAACACGTATTTTTATATTTTTATTGTCCTGCACCTCTATGAATTCCACATTAATTCTTTTGGGAAAGAATGAATGTGTTTCTATCATAGGGCCGTAATATGTTACAGGGAAATGAGAGACATCGTCAACAACAATAACAGCATGCGGATTGCCCATGGAAACACAGGTAATTTTAAACTCCTTATCAGCTATCTGAAGAGGATAATCGATAACAAGAGTTGAGAGTTGAGAGTTGAGAGTTGAGAGTTTTTCTGCTGACTGTCGACCGCTGATCTCTGGTTGCTGAATTTTCACCGGTATTCTCTCCGGCTCAAAGATCGGCTCACCCATATCAACCCTGACCAAATCTCCTGCTTTTTCCGGCCTGATTATACCTGCAATGGTCTCAATATTCAGTATGTCTTTATCAGAGAGATTCCTGTCCCATATGTACTTAGCAAGACAACGTATTCCGTTGCCGCACATTTCCACTTCACTTCCGTCAGCGTTCAATATCCTCATCTTAAAATCTGCCTTATCAGATGGATAGAGCAATAGCAGTTGATCAGCGCCTATCCCGAATCGCCTGTCACATAATCTCCTGCTAAAAGTTTCCAGGTCTGACGGACAGACCTCATCAATGCAATTTATAAGAATAAAGTCATTGCCGAGACCATGCATCTTTGTGAAATGTATTTTCATTTTAAGAATGCCGGAATATGCTCATCCCTTGTTAAATCAGCATATGTCTGGCGTTTCCGTATTAAAAAATGCTTTTCATCCTTAACAAGGACCTCGGCAACTCTTGGCCTGCTGTTATAGTTTGAGCTCATGGAAAATCCATATGCACCGGCGCTCATAACAGCAAGGTACTCTCCCTGTTTTAATCTCTTCAGTTCTCTCTTCCTTGCAAGGAAGTCTCCTGATTCGCAAATAGGGCCGACTACGTCACTGATAATGCTATCCCTTTTATTCCTGATAACCGGGACTATATGATGATACGCTTCATATAATGATGGTCTGATCAGGTCATTCATCCCTGCATCCACAATAACAAATTCCTTGTCCTCCCCTTTCTTGAGATAGAGGGTTTTTGTAACAAGTATCCCTGCATTGCCTACAATAGACCTGCCAGGCTCCATAATCAATGTCAATTTCCTGCCTTCCAGTAAAGGGATGAGATTCTTTGCGAGGTCTTTTGGAACCGGCGGCTCTTCATCCTTGTATGAAATGCCAAGCCCCCCTCCTGCATCGAGATACTTTATTTCAACCCCCTGAGCACGAAGTTCATCGATGAGGATTAAGACCCTCTTTAAGGCGTCGACAAAAGGAGCAACTTTGGTTATCTGTGATCCTATGTGTTTGTGTACCCCGATAACATCTATATTCTTCAGCTTCGATGCAAGTTTGTAATATTCCAGGGCCTCTTCTATCGGAATCCCGAACTTATATTTTTTCAAGCCGGTTGTGATGTAAGGGTGTGTCCCGGGATCGATGTCAGGATTAATCCTTAACGCAATCGGAGCTTTAGTCTTCATCTTACCGGCAACTCTGTCGATCTCCCTCAGTTCATTCTCAGACTCAACATTGAACATAAGAATCTTTGATTTCAAAGCAAATCGTATCTCATCCTCTGTTTTTCCAACGCCGGCATAGACGATCTTTTTAGAGGGAATGCCTGCTTGTAAGGCTATGTAAAGTTCGCCTCCTGAAACAATGTCAGCGCCTCCGCCATTCTTTGCAAATAATCTGAGGATGGCTGTATTTGAATTGGATTTTACTGCAAAACAAATGATGTGCTGATAACCATTAAAAGCATCGGCATATGCCTTGAAATGTCTGAGAAGGGTGTTGTAACTGTAAATATATAACGGTGTGCCATATTTTTCGGCAAGCTTTCTTACAGGAATATCTTCTGCAAATAACTCACCTGACCGATATTTAAAAAAATGCATAGGAGGTCTCCATAAGTAGGTTTTCGCTATATTTTATACATATTTTGCTTTTTCCTCAAGAGAGGAGAAGAAGTCATTTGGATTTAGCTGCATTAGATATGGTAAATTTTAAGGATTCCAGGCGAGCAAGAATGATGCTATTTATATAACTTATTATTTCGGAGGAGAAATTGGGAAGAAATATCGTAGAAAAAATCTTTGAAGCACACAAGGTTTACGGTGAACTAAAACCAGACAGCCCTGTCGGATTAAAGGTTGATCAGGTATACACACAGGATGCAACTGGGACAATGACCTGGCTGCAGTTTGAAGCGATAGGAATTGAGAGGGTCAAAGTTCCTCTTGCCGTCTCATACGTAGACCATAACATGCTCCAGCAGAATTACATGAACCCTGACGATCACCTGTTCCTTCAAACCGTTGCCGCTAAATACGGCGCTTTTTTTTCAAGGCCTGGCAATGGCATCTGCCATCAGGTTCATCTTGAACAGTTTGCTGCTCCCGGAAAGATCTGTCTCGGCACTGACAGCCATACCCCTACAGGAGGCGGCATGGCTATGATCGCTATCGGTGTCGGCGGACTGGATGCTGCGACAGTCATGGGAGGTTCTTCATTTGAAGTAACTATGCCAAAGGTCGTTAAGGTCAAGTTGACAGGAAAACTCCAGCGTCCCTGGGTAACTGCCATGGATGTGATCCTCGAAATTCTGAGAAGGCTTACCGTAAAAGGTGGGGTCGGGAAGATATTCGAATACAGTGGTTCCGGCACAAAAGATCTTAGTATTCCTGAACGGGCAACCATTACCAACATGGGCGCTGAACTCGGCGCTACAACATCCATATTCCCAAGTGACAAAAAGACAAAGGCCTACCTTGCTGCAGTAGGAAGGGAAGCCGAATGGATCGAAATCAGGGCAGATAAGGGTGCCCGTTATGATGAAACCATTGAGATAGACCTCAGCCGGGTTGAACCGATGATCGCTCAGCCTCACAGCCCGGATAATGTTGTAACAATAAAGAGCCTTGCAAATACAAAGGTTGACCAGGTATGTATCGGAAGCTGTACAAATTCCTCTTATCAAGCGATGAAGGCTGTTGCTTTAATATTGAAAGGCAACGCAGTTGCCAAAGATGTAAACCTTCTGATAAATCCCGGATCAAAGCAGGTTTATGAGATGATCGCAAGAGAGGGACTCACTGCATATATGATAGCTGCCGGCGCAAGAATGCTTGAATCATCATGTGGTCCCTGCATCGGCATGGGTGGAGCGCCGGGCAGCGGCCAGGTCTCAGTACGTTCATATAACAGAAATTTCAAGGGCAGAAGCGGCACCAAAGACGCCTCTGTCTACCTCGCAAGCCCTGTATCATGTGCGGTGTTTGCAGTGAAAGGAAGGATTATAGATCCACGTGAATCAGGGTTGCAGATCAAGAGTTTTAAAGAGCCTAAAAAGTACCTGATAAACAGGGATTTCATCATCCCGCCCAAAGATGACACCTCTGATATTACAGTTATCAAAGGACCGAATATCAAGGAGATATCCGTGAAAGAACCCTTAAAGGATATGATCGAAGCAGAAGTCCTGTTAAAGCTCGGGGACAATATAACAACAGACGATATCATGCCTGCCGGTTCTGCAGTTCTTCCATATCGTTCCAATATCCCTGCAATTTCCGAATTTGTTTTCGCCAATATCGACAGCTCATTCAGCAAGCGTGCGCAGGAGGCAAAATCTGCAGGAGGAGGAATCATAGTCGGGGGTGAGAATTACGGGCAGGGTTCATCAAGGGAACATGCTGCGATAGCGCCGATGTTCCTCGGCATTCAGGCAGTTATTGCAAGGTCTTTCGCCCGTATTCATCGTTCAAACCTGATCAACTTTGGCATCCTGCCTTTGCTCTTCAGGAATGCTGAAGATTATGAGAAAGTTGAGAAAGGCGACAGGCTGATTATCCGGAACATTAAAAATTCATTAACAGGGAACCAGTCTTATACGATATATAACCAGACAAAAACCTATTCTTTCGAGGTATCTTCACAACTAAATGACAGGGAAAAGGAAATCATTCTGTCAGGCGGTCTGCTCCCGAATACAAAAAAACATATCCAGAATATTTGACAAGAAAACCTTCAAAAGGTTAAATTATTTATTACCTTTGGGCCGCTAGCTCAGTTGGTAGAGCAACGCCCTTTTAAGGCGTGGGTCGTTGGTTCGAATCCAACGCGGCTCACCAGAGCGTCCCCATCGTCTAGCCCGGCCTAGGACATTGCCCTTTCAAGGCAGTAACACGGGTTCAAATCCCGTTGGGGACGCCAATTTTTTATCTTACTTTCACATCATATAATCCAACTATTCTTCAATAGCAAAATTCCTACAGCTTGAAGACCCAGGGGATGTCCTGCAAAAAATCTTTCATAGATGTTTTTATCCCAAATTTGTTTCGGTATAATGTGCGGGGTACTTCTGGGGCCGGGTAAGAATGGAAAAGAGGATCTATGCTTTCAGTTTCATTTCTTTTTTTTCTTCGATTCCTTCAGATCGCTTAATATTTTCGTAATGGCAGGTTCAATAGCAGGCAACTCTTTCTTGACGACCAACCAGACCACTTTGTAATTGATGCCGAAATAGAAATGCGTGATCTTGTCTCTCATCCTAGCCATTTCGGTCCAGGGAAGGTCCTTGTATTTTACCTTTATCTCCTTGGGTATGTTCTTGGAGGCTTCGCCGATATTCTCTATCTTGAATGCGACAGCGCTTCTGGTCTTCTCATCGGCAAGAAAATCCTTTCGCTTCATTGAGCCAACGAACTCTTTTATATACTGTATCGCGTCATAGATGTCCTGAATGAAGAATTTCCATTCCCGCGTCATATATATACGACCTCTTTCAGTATGCCTTTCTTGAGCTCAGGCCGAATGCCGCTTTTTATAACCACATCGACTTTTTTTCTGAGAAGCTTCTCAAGATATATTTCCATCTCGATCAACCTGAGAAGGCCGGGGATATTTCTCGGTTCGAATTCAACAAGGATGTCAATATCGCTTCTCTTTTTCTGCTCTCCGCGCACAAAAGACCCAAAGATACCAATCTCGTTCACCCGGTATTTCCGGCTTACCTCTGCCTTGTGCTCTTTGAGGATTTTCTTCACTTCTTCAAGTGTGCCGGCTCTTTTCATAGGTATATTGTAGCAATTTTGTGAGGGGTTTTATATGAATTTCTTTCTCGGAGGAAAAAATTAACAGGACACAGCCCGCCCGAGGCGGGTAAAGCAATCCCTTAACGGCCTTGTTCGCCTATGGCGAATTGGGGACGCCAATTTTATTTTTTAATCAGGGAGTGACCTCCTTTCTTTCGAGCGTGTCCTCTTATATTGCCTTCTCTATCTAATGACAGGTAAAATGAAAGTCAAAGATATATAGATTTAAAGGAGGTGATAAATCATGTTAAGACATTTCACACTTGAATATTGGATAGATGAGGGATGGTATGTGGGTCGGATAAAAGAAGTTCCTGGCGTCTTCAGTCAGGGTGAAACGCTTGATGAATTAGAGAAAAACATCCGTGAGGCTTATAAACTGATGACGGAAGAGGAAGAGCCGGTTTGGACTTCTGTTCAGCAAAAGGAAATTGAGGTCGAAGTGTGAAACGGCAGGAGTTCATCAAGGAACTGTCTGCAGCAGGATGTTACCTAAAACGGCACGGGGCAAATCATGATATCTATGTAAATCAAAAGAACGGCAGAAAAGCCCCTGTTCCCCGCCATTCAGAAATCAAAGACAGCCTTTGCATGCTTATAAGAAAACAGCTCGGGATATAAAAAACTATCTATCTTCATTAAATGTCTTAAACTGTGGGGTATGCAGAACAATATTGCAATACTTTTTATGACGCCTTCTGCTCTGCTTCCATTGGTTTTCTACCTGTAAACAGTCGGGCAATTATAAAATATGATATTGCAAGACCTGACCCTTTTGTTTTTTTGTTTAAGCCGGCAGCAATTTTATAAGGGGTTTTATATAAATTTCTTTCCTGGTGGGAAAAACGTGGCAGGACTTATAGACTTAATTTTACTTTTCTCTTTCTTCGATAACACTCTTGGAAAGAGAACTGTATAAGTTATTTTTTGCGATTGACTTCAGAGCCTTCCTCTGCTAATTTAATCCCGCAATGAAGAAAATTATCATATTACCTCTTATGCTGCTCATTTTTTCTTTTCATTCATCAGCATCATATGGATTTGATGGTCCTTTACAGGTAAGAAACCAATTCCCTTTATTCCTTTATCTCAATATTCCTTATTTAGAGTCAGCATCTGTTGAGAATTCGTTTTCTGCCGGTCTTTCATATTCAAGCCTCAACCTTGTCGAGAGTTCATCTGAATGGGATATCGGGCTTGATGTGGAGATTACGGAGTTTGATCTCAGGTTCAAAAAAAACATCAGGGATTTTGTTGAACTCGGGATTGAATTGCCGATCCTCAGTTTCAGTTCAGGTATTATGGATGGCTTTTTAAATACCTATCACGATGCATTCGGCCTTCCTGATTACGGCAGAAGCAACAGACCGGATAATGAGTTCCTCTATGAAGCGAGAAGAAACGGGGATCTTGTTGTAAAAGGGAGAAACGGGCATATCGGGATTGGCGATATAAGATTAACTTTCAAAAAGCCTCTGCTGAACAGGGACCCTGCTATCAGCATTAAAGGTAATATCGAACTGCCGACAGGAGATGCAAAGGCAGGATTTGGGAACGGCAGCATTGATGCAGGGATCTCTGTGCTGATGGACAAAAAGCTGAGTGAATGCTTTAAATCTTATCTGAATATCGGCGCGGTATTCCCCGGCAATTTGAGAGGGCATGAAGAAATAAACCTCAGGGAATTTTTTTACGGCGGAGCAGCCATTGAGGCTTCCTTCTGGAAAAACATCAGCCTTATCGGCCAGGTGTTTATCCAGGGATCTCCTTTCCCAAAAACAGATATTTCCTCAATCGACAGGGTGGCTGTACTTCTTTCCCTTGGAGGAAGATATTCTTACGGGAATAACAATTTTGAGTTTTCTTTGACTGAGGATCCGAACACCTCCGGAGCGCCTGATTTCACTCTGAATTTTTCTTTTAAAAGAATATTTTGATCAAAGCTTGTCACCCTGTCAGTCTGTAAGCTATTATAATGAGCATGAAAAAAACGAAAAAACTACGCCCTGACTGGGACGAATATTTCATTAATATTGCAAAAGCTGTTGCTGCGAGGGCTACCTGCCTCAGAAGGAAGTATGGAGTGGTCATCACAAAAGACAATATCATAGTCAGTTCCGGTTATAATGGCGCTGCAGCAGGGATAAAGGACTGCCTTGAAGTCGGCAAATGTACCCGGAAAGAATTGCAGATACCTCATGGCGAAAGGTACGAACTTTGCCATAGCGTACATGCAGAGGCGAATGCGATCATCCGTGCATCAGTCGATGAATTGAGGGGTGCAACGATTTATATATCGGGCAGCGATGTCGGACACAGTGAATGTCTCTCTGAACCATGCATGATGTGCAAGCGGATGATCCTGAATGCAAAGATCTCAAAGGTTGTCTATTCAGACGGGAGCAACGGGTTTGCGGTTATTGATCCAAAGAAATGGCTGAATAAAAGGGTATAGTCTATTGTTGTCATTCTGGCTTGTCCAGAATCCTTCTTCATTTCGTTGGAACCATAAGGGATTTAGAGACTGTTTAAGAAAGATTTCCGACAAGCGGGAATGACAAAATACTTACAGAGTGTTTTGCCTATTAATTAAGTTAGAGGTGAATTCATGAAAAATGTTTTGGTTACCGGATGTGCAGGGTTCATCGGTTGGAAGGTAGCTGAGAAGCTGCTTGCGGAGAATATAAATGTAATCGGCGTAGACAATATGAATGACTACTATGATACGAAACTGAAAGAATGGAGGCTTCAACAGTTAAAAGTTAAAAGTGAAAAGTTAAAAGCTGAAAAGGATACAGAATTCTTCTTTAAGAAAAGTGACATAGGGAATTTCGACGACATTAAAAAAATATTCTCAAGTCACAAAATCGATGCAGTTATCAACCTCGCTGCCCGGGCCGGTGTAAGGGCATCCGTAGAAGATCCGTGGATATATCTTGACACGAATACAAAGGGCACTTTGAATCTTTTGGAATGCTGCAAGGATTTCGGTGTTAAGAAATTCATTCTGGCATCAACCTCAAGCCTTTACAGTTTCAATGAAATGCCATTCAGGGAGACAGACCGCACAGATACCCCCTTAGCGCCATATTCAGCCACAAAAAAGGCGGCTGAGGCGCTCTGTTACAGCTACCACTATTTGCACAGCCTCGACATAAGCATACCAAGGTATTTCACTGTTTATGGCCCTGCAGGACGGCCTGACATGAGCATTTTCATCTTCATAAAAAATATAGACAACAGCACCACTATAACCGTTTTTGGAGACGGAAAACAGAAAAGGGATTTTTCCTTTATAGACGATATAGCTGACGGGACTATAAAATGCCTTCAGCCTTTCGGATATGAGATATTCAATCTCGGCAATGACAATTCAGTTGAACTCATGTATGTTATAAATCTTATAGAAAATGCCCTCGGCAAAAAAGCTCTCATGAATTTTTCACCACGGCATCCTGCCGATGTTGTTGCGACCTGGGCGCATATCGAGAAGTCAAAGGAAAAACTGAACTGGCATCCAAAAACAACTATAGAACAGGGTATTCAGAAAACTGTACAGTGGTACTTCGATAACAGGGAATTTATCAATACGCTGAAAAGCTAATAGGCCTGTTGCTTTTCGCTCTATCTCCGAAATCCATCTTATTTCTCTGTTCTTGCCTTTGCCCTCTGAACCTTCACCCTTTTGCCTTTCATAATTATGTCATTCACAGACCGTATTACATTATCAGCAAATTCTTTAGGCACTTCAACAAAAGTGAATTTGTCAAAAACATCTATTTTCCCTATCTTGTGAAATGGGATACCTGATTCTGACGAAATGGATTTTACAATATCAGCCACCTGTATCTTATCTGTCCTGCCGATGGTCATAAATAAACGGGCAGTTCCGTCTTTTTCAATATCTTCGGGGGGCGTTTCCTTTACCTCGCCAAATGCAGCATAGAGGGCTGCCGCTGCAATATCACCAAATGCATACTCTTCTGACAATTCCTTACACAGCGATAGATATGCCTCGTGTTTATTTTCTTTAATAATCCCGGAAATGTCCCTTATGACATTCTTTTCTTTTGCCTTAATGACATCTTTCTGCGTAGGCAGTTTCTTTTTGTCAATGACTGTTTTCGCAGTCTTTTCTATCAAGCGCAGATGCCTGTATTCCCTTGGATTAACAAGGGTTATCGCTATGCCTGACTTTCCGGCCCTACCTGTCCTTCCGATCCTGTGGACATAGCTGTCAGGATTCTGCGGGATGCTGTAATTTATGACATGGGTCACGTCTTTGATATCAAGCCCGCGGGCAGCAACATCAGTCGCAACAAGGATATCCAGCATACCTGCCTTGAATTTACCCATAACCTCATCCCTTCTTGCCTGAGTAAAATCACCGTGAAGCGCGCCTGCATTATATCCCATCTGTCCGAGTTTCAGAGAAACCTCATCAACATCCCTCTTTGTATGGCAGAAGACAATGGCAAGCTGCGGGTCTTCTACATCAAGGAGTTTTGAAAGGGCATTAACTTTATCCGGTTCCCTGACTTCATAAAATATCTGCCTTATCTTCGGGACAATAACATCCTTTGTATTCGCCCTTATCTTCTCGGGGTTTTTCATATAACGCCTGGCGATATTCATTATAGGCTGAGGTATTGTGGCTGAGAACAAAAGGCCCTGTCTTTCCGAAGGTATCGCCTTGAGTATCGTCTCCATATCTTCAATAAATCCCATATCAAGCATCTCATCCGCCTCATCAAGGACAACAATTTTTACATCTGCCAGTGAAAGGGTCTTCCTGTTCAGATGATCTATCACACGTCCCGGTGTGCCGACAATTACATTAACGCCGCGTTGCAATGTCTTTATCTGTCTCTCAATAGATGTGCCGCCATAAACCGGCAGGACACTGATTTTCTTATGCTTTCCTATTTTATTAATCTCCTGCGCAACCTGGACTGCCAGTTCCCTTGTCGGCTCAAGTATGATAGCGAACGGATTCCTGCCCTTCTGACATTTTTCGACGATCGGGATGCCAAATGCAGCAGTCTTTCCTGTGCCGGTCTGCGCCTGTCCTACAATGTCACGTCCGCTCATTATGAGCGGGATAGCAGAAACCTGAATAGGTGTCGGCTCCTCAAATCCTATTTCTGATATAGACTTCATCGTTTCCCTGCTTAAATTAAAATCTTCAAAATTCATTCTTTTTATCCTTCTTGAGTGTTTTTGCTGTTAGATATAAATCCTCTGAGGGTTTTATTATTAGAATTGTATTGTCTATGCCCTAAAATAAAAAACCCCGAAGCTTCCAAAGCCTTTGGGGTTCTCGCAACTTAAACTCTAAAAGCTTTTTTATTATACCTTAAAACAACCCTGAATATCACTAAAGATTATAGGTTTATGATTTTATGTTATTATTTATCTCTATGGAAAAACGAATTCAGAAGATCCTTTCAGAGATGGGAATAACGTCACGGAGGAATGCCGAGGAAATGATAATCGCAGGCAGGATAACTGTAAATGGTCAGATTGCAACCCTTGGCATGAAGGCAGATCCTGCGAAAGACCATATAAAAGTTGAACGGAAACTCCTTATAAAACCTGAGCCAAAGGTTTATCTGCTGTTAAATAAACCGAAAAGTGTTGTGACTTCTCTATACGATCCGGAAGGAAGATCAACTGTGAAAGATTTCCTTAAAAAAATAAAATACAGAGTTTATCCGGTTGGAAGGCTCGATTATGATTCTGAAGGACTGCTTTTACTGACAAATGACGGTGATTTTGCAAATGCAATCCTGCACCCGTCAAAAAAGATACCGAAGACATATCTCGTTAAGGTTAAGGGGGTTCTTGAGGAAGCAGAAATTGATAAATTAAGGACCGGGGTAAAGCTTATCGACGGACTTACAGCTCCGGCAAAAGTAAGGAAGATAGGCACAACAGAAAATAATTCGTGGATTGAGATGACAATGCATGAGGGCAGGAAAAGGCAGATCAGGAGAATGCTCGAAACCATAGGGCATAATGTCCTTAAACTCAAGAGGATTAAAATAAATGGCATTGCATTGGGAAATCTTAAGCCTGGAGAATACAGATATTTAAAGCCTGAAGAGATAAGCAAAATAAAAAAGGAACTTCTTTTTATAGATAACAAATCGAAGTTTTGATATCGAATATATATTCATAAAAATCTCCCCTCACCCCTCTTTGCCAAAGAGGGGGAGATAAATCCTCCCTTTGGCAAAGGGAGGCAAGGAGGGATTTTATAAAAATAAATATTGTCGTTATTATGGGATTGTTAATAATTGGGAGGATGCATGGTTCGGGATAGAGGGTGTGGAGAAATAAGAGAATCTGATATGGGAAAAAACCTTACCCTGTGTGGCTGGGTTTTCAAGCGGCGGGACCACGGTGGTCTCATATTTATAGATCTGCGTGACAGGAGCGGGGTGCTGCAGGTGGTATTCAGTCCTGATGTTTCAGGCAAGGCACATGAACTCGCGCATGACCTGAGAAGTGAATTCGTAATCTCTGTATCGGGTAAGATAAGAAAAAGACCTGAGGGGACAGAGAATCCAAATATGCCGACAGGCGCAGTCGAGATGTATGTAAATAAGCTCGATGTCCTGAATGAATCATCCCCGCTGCCGTTTACTATAGAAGATGCTGCTGATGCATCAGAAATGCTCAGGCTAAAACACAGGTATCTTGATCTGAGAAGACCCGAGATGCAGAGGAATCTGATCATAAGGCATAAGGTCACTAAGGTCATGAGAGACTATCTCGATGAAAAGGGATTTCTTGAGATAGAGACACCCATACTTACAAAATCTACCCCTGAAGGCGCAAGAGACTACCTTGTCCCGAGTCGTTTGAACCCCGGTCATTTCTATGCGCTCCCGCAATCTCCTCAGATCTTCAAACAGATTTTGATGGTATCAGGCCTTGAAAAATATTTTCAGATCGTGAAGTGCTTCAGGGACGAAGACCTCCGTGCCGACAGGCAGCCGGAATTTACACAGGTTGATTTAGAGATGTCTTTTGCCGGCAGAAAAGACGTCATCGGGAATATTGAGAGCATGATAAAAAGGGTCTTTAAAGACGTTCTCGATACAGAGCTTCAGGTCCCGTTTGAAAGATTGAGTTTTTATGATTCCATGGAAAGGTTCGGCAATGATAAGCCCGACCTGCGGTTCGGTCTTGAACTCAGGGAAATGGCTGACCTTGCAGAAAAAGGTTCCTTTAAGGTCTTTATTGACGCCCTTCAATCAGGCGGAAGGGTCAAAGCGATCAATGGAAAAGGCATGGCATCGCTATCGAGGAAAGAGATAGACATGCTTACCGAAGAGGCACAGTCTTTTGGCGCAAAAGGACTCGCATGGATAAAGGTAAAAAACGGGTTTGAATCACCCATAGCAAAATTTTTCCCTGAGGAAATTCTGAGACAGATGGCTCAAAGGCTTAATGCAGAGGAAGGGGATCTGATGCTTTTTGTAGCAGATAAGGGAAAGATTGTTCATGATGTATTGAGCAGGATGAGGCTCGAACTTGGCAAGCGGTTGAACCTTATAACCACCGGCTACAGGTTTGTATGGATTACGGATTTCCCGCTCCTTGAATGGAATGACGAGGAAGGACGGTTTGAGGCAATGCATCATCCGTTCACTTCGCCGATGGACGAAGACATTGAGAAATTATTTTCTGTTGATCTTTCCGGATCTCAACTTTCAACTTCTAACTTTCAACTTCTAACTTCTATACGGGCAAAGGCATATGATATAGTCCTCAATGGTTATGAGATTGGAGGCGGAAGCATCCGTATCCACAGGCGCGATCTCCAGAGGAAGATGTTTGATCTCCTGAGAATATCAGAAGAAGATGCAAGAATGAAATTCGGCTTTCTCCTGGATGCCCTTGAATATGGGGCGCCCCCGCATGGAGGAATAGCATTGGGACTCGACAGGCTTGTAATGATCATGGTCGGCGCTTCATCCATCAGAGACGTGATTGCATTTCCAAAGACACAGAAGGCATTCTGCCTGATGAGCGGCACCCCATCGGTAGTGGAGCCAAAACAACTGCGGGAGCTGTATATAAAATTGAACTTGCCCGAAGTGTAATAATATCTGTAACAATCAAAAAATAATTTCCATTTGAACTATTGTGTCTGTCTGAGAATATAGCAAACAAGACTTCTTCATGCAATTTTTAATTTTTTTAACGAATGCCAAAGTGTTTATAATATTCCTGCTTAGTGAGCGCTTATGGCTTCAATAAACGATACGTTCCAGGAAAAGGCCGTTTGGCGGCGCGGTCCGGCCTGCGCGTTTTCTGTCACGTGAATTGAGAATCTCTTTCATCGCATATTTGTGTGTCCTTCCCCTTCCGATCTCAGTAAGTGTTCCGACAATATTCCTGACCATATGCCTGAGAAAACCATCCGCCGCTATCCTTATCTTTATAAAATTACCGTTCAAGGCAACGGTCATGAAACCAATGCCCTCAAGTCTTTCTATGCTCAATGATAAGATCTCCCTTGCAGGGCTCTGTATGTCGCTGCCTGTTCCCATAAATGAAGAAAAGTCATGGTTGCCGATCAAGACTTCTGCAGCTTCTTTCATAGTCCTCATATCGAGCTGCTGCGCTACGAGCCATGAATACCTGGAGAGAAATACCGGAGATTTTCTCTGGTTTGCAATGATATAAAAATAACTCTTTTCAACTGCATCTTTTCTCGGATGAAATGAATCTTCGACCTCTGATGCATCAAGAACTCTAATATCCCCGGGGAGTAAAGCATTCAGCGCCTTTTTTATCGTTGTAGCGTCGAGGTCTGATCCTGTTCTGAAAGTAGCTGTCTGTCCGAGGGCATGCACACCCGCATCAGTCCTGCTTGCGCCAACAATCCTCGAATATTCTCCGGTTATTTTTACAATCCTGTCCTCAATAACACCCTGAAGTGTATCCCCCTTTGCCTGCAATTGCCAGCCGTGATATGCTGTGCCGTCATATTCAAGCAGCAACCTGATTTTCCTCATGGTGTAACATATTATCACCATGCTCAATTTCTGGCAAATATGGACAGATGATTTATCCTGATCAGGGGTTTTTCTTCACCCCTTCTGATAAAATATCCTCAGAGGATATTATTATGATGACAGACATTCAGTCGCTTGCTTGCCAGATAAAACACAACTGCAATATTTCTGATGCCCGATACTGGGGAATGTATTCACTCTGCGGCCTGCTGCTCAGGCTCAGGGAACTCTACATGGTCGAAAAAGGCATAAGGCCATGGGGAAATATCCTTCAGCAAGATATAGGAGAATGGATAACAGGCAGAGAGAATCTCTGGCGGGAGCTTGAAGATAAAGACTTTGGAAACATTTATATCAACGGAGATGTGTATGGTCCGTTCGAAGTTGAAAAGATCAATGCAGAATTAGAAAAATCAGGTCTTGTCTACGGCGCCGGTTACGGAGTCCATATGAAGCCTTCGTTTTTTATTGCAGACATCATATCTAAAGAACATACAAACGGTTTCACTGTTTATATAACCGGCTCTGAATATGCCCGCGACCTCTCAGATTACCCGGCAATGTTACAGGACCGGACTATACTCTCACGGGTTAATCCGACCAGTCTTCTACTCTGGGGCAAATTTGAGGAAATGAGAAGCAGGAAGTTTAAAGGAGCGCTTGCATATGCATTTTCACACTATGGCATAACACCTGACGATGAGCCAACAGCAGAGATTGACGAAAAGATATGCCGGATCGCTCTGTCCGAGGCCGAAACATATGTTCATCACGAACTGGGGGAAGCTGCTGAGGGAGAGAAGATCGGAGGAGACTGGAAATTTTTTCTCTCATCCCTGCCCGATGGAAGGGCAGAACTGTTTGCCCGTGCAGTAAAAGACATACTCTCTGATACGTCTGAACACGGCATGCTGAAACACATTATCCAAAAAAGAAAAGAGGCCTCTCTTGGCTTTTATATTGTATTCCTCGGGGGACTAAGAAAAATCATTTTCCCTGAGATACTAAATGCATTTCAGCAGTTCATTGAGACAGGAGGCTGGGAGGTTCTTGATAATGCCCGGAATGCCGGGTACAAAAAGGCTGAAGCATACGCAGAAAGACTGCTCTCGATTTTCAGAAGGCAGACAGATAATACATCCCTCGCGGAATCTATAGAGAATAAAATACTGAGCGGCTTATTGTAGATGTTCAGGAGTTATATTATTTACAAATACATCAACAAGCCAGAAATCAAACTGACTGCCGGCATTGCGCTGCAACTCCAGGACAGCTGAATCAAAATCAAGGGGCACCTTGTATGAAGTCTCGCTAACCATCGCATCAAACGCCTCTGCTATCGCCATGATTCTTGACTCAAGAAAGATCTCATCTCCTTTGAGACCCTCGGGATATCCGAGGCCGTCATACCTTTCATGATGCTGAAGGATAAGCGGCGCAATATCCGCATAGAAGTTTATCGGGCTTATCATCTCATAGCCGATCGCAGGATGTCTTCTGAAATGCTCGCTCTGATAATTCTCATCTGCCTTTATCTTCAGGAATCCGACATCATGGAGGAGGCATGCAAAATAGAGCCTTTTCATCTTTTCCTCAGGCATATTGATCGCCTTTGCTATAATGTTGCTATATTTTGCTACTCTCTTTGAATGCCCCAGCTTCTCAGGGATCTGGACGTCAATTGCCTCAAGGAGGATATCTGTAATGTGAATCTCGTAGTTCTTCTGATCTTCATAAAACCGTGCCCGTGTCAATGAAATAGCCGCCTGGTCCGACAGGTATGTTATCAGCTCCTTGTCCTTTTCACTATAGAACCCCTCCTTCTTATTCAGCAATTCTATGACACCAATCACCTCTTTTTTCATCAGGAGAGGGACGCAGAGCACCGACCTTGTCTCATAGCCTGTTACTGCATCCACATCAGCGTTAAATCTCTCATCAGACTTTGTGTCTGCAACGCGAAGAGGTTGAGCGTTCTCCGCAACCCAGCCGGCAATGCCTTTGCCTTTTGGGATTGCCGTGCCGGAGATTTCAGCAGCCTTTTCTCCTTTTACTACTTTAAAAAAAAGGTTATCGCCTTCGATGAGAAATATGGAGCCTGCATCAGACTGTGTGATTGAGAGTGAGGAATCCATTATCTTGTCGAGTATGACATCAGCGTATATCTCTTCTCTCAACTCCTTTGTGACAGTGAGCATATGATCGAGTCTGTTCCTGTATTTCTCGATGCTCCGTATGATCTTTCTTGATACTACACCCCACATGTAAAAACCTGCAATTGTAAGAACAATGACTATCGCTATAATCAGAGTTATGGAGATATCCGGCAGGAAATCCACAGCTTCACTGACTGGTTTATAGAGGTATCGCAAGATAACGGCAAGGAGTGTTATAACAATAAAAGCAGCGATCATGTTCAGGAGTCGTATCTTCTGCTTTATTTCAGTAATGATGGTTTTTCTGTCTGGACCCGTCTTTTCTACCATAGATACAACTTTAATTAATATGCCTCAGAAAGTCAAATCATCTCCTCATGCCAAAGATTGCTTGAATAATAAGCCCCTAACCGTTAGAATTATCTTAAATGAGGATTTTAAAAAACCATTCAGAGATTACAGCCTTTTTAAAGATACTGACAAAACGGGCTTCAGGCAGCAGCCAGGAAATCGAACAGAGGGTCAGGGATATCCTTGCCGATGTGAGGGATAACGGAGACAAGGCTGTATTCAAATACACCAGGGCTTTTGATTTCCTCGAAACCAGCCAATTCAGGGTATCACCGGAGGAGATTGCAGAATATGCGGGCAAGGCGAATAGCGAAGTAGTAAAGGCCCTCACATTCTCTGCAAAAAGGATAAGGGCTTTCCATGAGAAACAGAGAGAGAAATCCTGGTCTTTCACTGAAGAAGGCGCTCTGTTGGGACAGATAATCAGGCCGCTTGAGAGGGTTGGCGCATATATACCGGGCGGGAAAGCTTCTTATCCGTCCACTGTTATGATGAATGTCATCCCTGCACAGGTTGCGGGTGTGAAAGAAATAGCCATATGCGTGCCTACTCCAAAGGGGGAGATGAATCCGCAGGTCATGGCGGCGATAAAGCTCCTTGGAATAAAGGAGGTCTACAGGATTGGCGGAGCACAGGCAATAGGGGCAATGGCATACGGGACTAAAACAATAAAGAAAGTTGATAAGATTGTCGGTCCCGGCAATATCTATGTAGCAACAGCAAAAAAGATGGTGTTCGGAGTTGTTGACATAGACATGATCGCAGGACCAAGCGAAATTCTGATTATCGCCGACGATTCAGCCAATCCCTTGCTCATTGCTGCTGATCTTCTGAGTCAGGCAGAACATGACGAACTTGCGTCGTCAATACTCATAACTGATTCCGGGAGACTTGCTTATGCCGTTAAAAAGGAACTCACAGAACAACTTTCGAGGCTGAAGAGAAAAGATATAGCAATGAAGTCCATTCTGGATTATGGTTCAATAATAATCACCGGAGACCTGAAAGATGCCGCTGAATTATCCAACATAATTGCTCCGGAACACCTTGAGATCATGACGAAGAATCCAAAGAAAATCCTGCCGATGATCAGAAACGCAGGCGCGATCTTTCTTGGAGAGTGGACGCCCGAGGCATTAGGTGATTATTCTGCAGGCCCGAACCACACCCTTCCAACAGGCGGCACTGCGCGTTTTTCATCCCCGCTTGGAGTCTACGACTTTATCAAACGATCAAGTCTGTTAAGCTTCACGCAGAATGGCTTTAAAAAACTTGCCATGACTGTCAAGACAATCGCTGAGGCAGAGGGTTTAGAGGCTCATGCGAACACGATAAGGGTAAGGGAAATATTTAAAAAGGACAAAAGCCTGATTTAGTAAAACTCAATCTGGTAATCAATGGTAATGGAACTGCATGGATTGACGACATCCATCTTATAAAAGGCCCGCTTCAGTAATCAGACTTCATAAACTCTTAACTTGTATCGATCAATTCATCAAGTCTGCACAGAGATGACTCACGCGGATAAACATAACACCTGCAAAGAGAGAGTCACGACATACGATGAAAACGGGTGAATATCATTTGAAATAGTGAAGAAGTTCTTGCTTGAAAAAAGTTCGTTTCTATTGCTGAAATATGGGATGTGTCCCTATTTAAATCTTGGTTGACATAAATTTAATATTGGTCTAAAATACCAATAAATGCCGGCAGAATTAATTGCTTACAAAAAAGCTAATTGCCGGAGCCTGCAAGCGATAAACAGCATAGCTATAAATATTCACTGGTTTATATTGTGAATGATGAAAGGGTGATAGGCTATGACAACGCAGAAGGCAAGGGAGACCATAGGCATTATGGCAAGACCGAAAAGCCTTACAAGTTTAAAGGCATTGACAGGCTTCTTGAAGATTTTTATAACGACATTGAACAGTATAAGAGGGGGATAAAACTATGAGAGTTAAAAAAGTAAAAGTAAGGATTAAAAGCCTTAAAGAGATTTTGAAGGATACGGCAGATGTTGTGAAAAGGATGGAAAAAGGAGAACGGTTAAAGCCTGTTAAAGAGCCTGAAATCTACTTCACCAGTTTTGAGGCTTTAAGGAAGGCATTGACACCTAAGAGGCTTGAACTCCTGCACATCATCAAGACAAAAAAACCTTCTTCAATCAATGAACTTGCACGGATGGCGAAAAGGGACGTTAAGAACATTGCCGAGGATGTGAAGTGTTTAGAGCAAATGGCTTTGATTGAAAAGAAAAAGACTGACAATAAGACAACCCCGGTCATAAATTACGACAGGATAGCATTGGAAATTGCGGTGTAACCCAATGACGGAAATTCGGGGGACACAATACCTGATTGATCAGGAATTAAGTAAGATGACCCCTGAAATTTTCATAGGCTGGCAAATATGTTAAGAGTTTATTTACATGAATAAAAACAGACCTAAGATAGGAAGCAATATAACGGTAGAACCAATCCGATCTCTTCAGGATATTAAACGTATTAAAACCCTTCTTGCAGAGAACCCTCGAGATTTTGCTATTTTTGTTTTGGGGATAAATACTAATCTTCGGGCAAACGATATCATTAAGATAACAGTTGGACAGGTTAAACATTTAGTTGCCGGAGATAATCTTATCTTGAGGGAAGAAAAAACAGATGAGATAAGACGCATAACAATTAACAAAGCGGCATATGAAGCCATCCAAAATTTGCTCTCTGCCATTCAGGATAAAAAAGACGATGCCCCTCTTTTTCAAAGTAGAAAGGGGCACAAACCACTTGGGATTTCACATCTAAATCATCTTGTAAAAAAATGGTGTTCTGCGATACGGTTGAAAGGTAACTATGGAGGCCCTACTCTACGTAAAACGTTTGGATATATCCAATTCATTCACTTTAAAACAGATATTCTTACGCTTATGGAGAATGTTTAACCACCCATCACCTAAAGTAACTCTTTCTTATCTGAGTATAACTGTTGAAGAATTTACTTCTCTTATGCTCAACCACTCATCACCTAAACAAGCGCTTTCGCATATAGGAATTCCGAACGCCTCGTCGTTAGCAAGACAGGCAGTAGGATCGACTGAAGAAAAAACCGAGCTAATAAGAACAAACTTCAGAAACCGTATGAATCATATATATCAGGAATATAATCAATCTCGTATATGGCTTAATGTTGTTAAAGCAGTGATAGAGCGTGACAAGAAAACCTGTCAAGACTGTGGTACCCAACCCAAAATAGGGATAGCGCATCACACCAGCTACCAAAACTGGGCGAAAGGAAATAATGAAGAAATTAGAGACTGTGTTTTTTTGTGCAAGAAGTGCCATAATGCTCGGCATAGAAATAATAGAGATGAACCAACCCCATTTTGGGCTTCAAGAAATTATGACCCTGACTTAGACAAGATAGATGAGGGAGACGTTGTGAAGTTGTTAATGCAAGAAATATAATAACCGGCAGGTATATACCATTGAGCTTTGTGAAACCCGTCAATCCCTTGCAATTTCTCGTTGGGTTGAAAAACACTGATTTTGGATGCTACTAGAAAGGAGAGAATATCTATGAGCACATGGGAAGATTTTGAACATGAAGCAAGTGAAGTCGAACGGTTCACAAAAGAGCAAGCACCTGACTGTGTTCAGTTGCTCCAAGATGCTGTTGGATTATTTGCTGATGCCTTTTCAAATGCAGACAACTCTGACACAGCGGATGTGACCCTCGCCAAAATGAGCCTACTCAGCTATAACTTTAATACTTTGAAATGTGCTGTAGATTTAGTGCTTAGAGGCTTTTATTCACAGTCCATGAATCTTCTTCGTCTCGTTTATGAAAACTGGATTGCCTTCCATTATTTAACGATAATGCCGGATGAGGCGCATGTTTTGTTGCGAGGACCTAATATAGGCGAACGGCTACCTGATCCCAACGTTATGCGCAATGCGCTTGGTGAAGACTTTAACCCGCTCAAGGAGAAAATTAGGGAATGGTATAAGATACTTTGTTGCTTTGCTCATCCTCATGCGGTAGGAGTACTTTCTCTAATATCGACTACTCTTGCTTCAGAAGAGACTTCTATCCACTATGGGTCAATATATAAGGATGAATTGTTCAGGGCATCTGTATACGTAATAAGCATATGGACTGTTATTATGTTGGACGTTGTTGGTCAGTGGATTCCCGAAACAAATGAATGGTTTCAAAAAAGAAGCATGCTTGTGGAAAAAGTACTAAGATTTATTGATGAATATAATAAAAGCCGGGTTAGCTTAAGCGGAACGAATGTCGGTTAGATGGAAGAAATTATGGGGGAGAAAAGAAAGCAAGAGGGATGACTTTGGAAATAATAATTTTAATTACAAAAGATGACGAGAATATCAATATAGGTAAATTTTTATTGGCCGGAGTAAAAAGAGGTGATAGTGAATATCCCTGCGTCAAAACCTGGTGATCTTTTCTTGCTATTTCATAGCTTGCCATACGATTTTAGTGCAGATCTACCTTTGGCGATAGGTCATGGAGTTTGTTTAGAAACTACGCCTCAAGAGTTGCTTGCTACCGCAGAGAAAGGTCTTGCAGATTTCCTGCTGCCCGGTTACAGCCTCCACATGGGAATCTGCAATTGCTGCCTTCGCTGTTTTGTTAAATCTGTCCCATCTACAAATCTAACACCGACCAACTTACTTTTTCTTTCGGTCATTGCCCTTCGCCTCCATGCTCCAATAGGCATCAGCATTGGAGGTCAGTTCCGCCTCGGCGAGGAAGGCGACCGCATTCTTGAATTAACCTTATACGAAGTTTCTGCTCCGTGGTCCAGCGTGCACTCGGATGAATATACGCCAGAAGCTATTGCATCAGCCGCACATATCGCAGACAGACTCATGAGAGTAGAACAACTTGGTTTCACAAAGCTGCAAACCGCTCTCATTTTCTTTGGCCAAGTCACCGTAGGTAAGTCCAGCTCATTTCAGTTATGTCATATGGGGCTATTCGCTGCTTTGGAGGCTATGTTTGTGCCTTCGGGGAATAAGGCGTTGACCCTTTCACGACGAGTGTCAAGCTTCTTGAGAAACTTCCAGTTTCCAAAGCCGATGGATAACCCGAATAATGTAATTAACCACAGAGAGCACGGAGAAACATATTGATAATAAAAGAGAATCTATCGGTTTTTATAATTTCCTCTGTGCACTATTTTAT
>VGWX01000022.1 GCA_016873615.1 Nitrospira sp.
GGTCCTCTATGGAAGCGGGTATGTGCTCATCGCCTTTCTCGAGGGCGGACTTGTAAAAGACTACGGTTGGCTAACCTATCAACAACTCCTTGATGCAATAGCAATAGGCCAATTCACACCTGGACCTCTCCTGAGCACCGCGACCTTTGTGGGATATATTACTTCGGGTGTGTCTGGCGCATTCATAGCAACTGTGGCTGTTTTCCTGCCCTCATTTCTTTTTGTTCTGGTATTGAATCCGCTAATACCGCGCCTCCGGAAATCAGGGACAATGTCTGCTTTCCTTGACGCTGTGAACATCAGCGCTATAGGACTAATGGTATCTGTTGTTATTAGTCTTGCCGGGCGGACTCTTTTGGACTGGCGGGCAATAGTAATTGCCGCAATCGCTTGTATGGCAGGATTGCGATTTAAAATCAGTAGTGCATGGCTTGTTGCTGGAGGGGCGGCGGTAGGATGGTTATTGCAGAAGATATAGAAGTGTTTATTCTACCATATAACAAATGTGGAGAAATTTGTGTGGACTCTCTATTTTTATGTAAAGGTTTGCAATCTATTGCCGTTTTGCAGGGGCTTTGCTTAGGGAGGACATTGATAGGTCTGCCTACTTTCATAAAAAGCAATAGTTGTAGGGAAACTGTGCAGCAAAAGAGGGGCAGCATAGTCTCTCTATTAAATAATGAGAATTACCTATATCAAAGCTGTTTTAATATATCTTTTAGAATTACCTAATTTTAGTTTATAATTAATAATCAAAAAGTTAGCAGTGCCTGGAGGAGTGTATGTCAAGTTGTATGTCCTTCCTTCGGCACCAGAGAATTAAGGAGAGTTATGACTAATGGGCCAACGCAGAAATTAGCTGTTCTGATTGATGCAGACAATGCTCAGCCATCAATCATAGAGGGATTGCTTGCTGAGATAGCCAAGTACGGCACTGCAAACGTTAAGAGAATCTATGGAGACTGGACCGGTCCCCATTTAAAGGGCTGGAAAGACGTTTTGCTCAAGCATTCCATCCAGCCGATTCAGCAATTTCGTTATACAATAGGAAAAAATGCAACTGATTCCGCCATGATCATTGATGCAATGGATCTGTTATTCACAAATAAATTTGATGGTTTTTGTATTGTTTCAAGCGACAGTGATTTTACAAAGATAGCCTCAAGACTAAGGGAATCTGGTATTGTTGTTTATGGATTTGGCGAGAAAAAGACACCGGAGCCATTTGTGTCAGCTTGTGACAAATTTATATATACCGAGGTTTTGATATCCAAAGAAGATGATAATCTATCGATAAAACGAAAATCTGCCAATGAGTTAAAACAGGATACAAAGCTGGTGAATCTCTTAAGGAACGCTGTTGAGGCATCCTCAGACGAGAGCGGATGGTCTCATCTCGCACCGGTAGGAAACAACATCGCCAAACAGGTCCCGGATTTTGATCCCCGAAACTATGGATACAAGAAACTTGGAGAACTGGTTGCCGCAACAAAACTTTTTGAAATAGAAGAGCGTCTGGTAGGCGATGGTCAGTCTAAAGCAGTTTATATAAAGGATAAGCGTAAACAAATATATTAAGCAGTCTTCCTGGAATTATTTCCAAAGTCAAAGAGGGATGAAAAAGCTTACTCATATCGATAAACAGGGCAGGGTGAAGATGGTTGACGTTACTGAAAAGCCATCAACTCAGAGAGAGGCTATTGCAATAGGATCTGTTCATATGAAACCTGAAACCCTGAAACTTATACTGGACAAAAAGATGCCAAAGGGAGATGTGCTCTGCGTTGCCCGCATTGCCGGCATATCTGCTGCAAAGAAAACAGGTGATCTTATCCCGATGTGTCATCCGTTGAATATCACTGCTGTAAACATTAATATTAATCCTGACAGCAGTAAGAACAAAATAGATATTGAAGCAAAGGTAAAGGTTACAGGCCAGACAGGGGTTGAGATGGAGGCGCTGACTGCGGTATCCGTTGCTGCCCTGACCATTTATGATATGTGCAAGGCAGTTGATAAAGAGATGGTTATTTCTGATATCATGCTTATTGAGAAACAGGGAGGACGCAGCGGAATATACAAAAGAAAACGATGAGTTAGCCCTTTATCTTATCAATGCCCTTTCTTGCCTTAATATTTCCCGGATCGAGTTTTAATGCCTTTCTAAATTGCTCCAGAGCCATTGTTTTTATTCCTTGCATGGTATAGATCAAACCAAGATTGGCAAGATTGTCTGCATTGTCCGGTTCCAGTCGTACAGCCTCGAGTATAGCCTGTTCTGCATCACTGAGACTGTCCGGGATCTTTGTAAGAGAAAGGGAAAGATAACTCCAGTACCTTGCATTCTTTGGCGCTAAACCGGTTGCAAGTCTGAATGCTTCAACAGCGCCCTGGAAGTTGCTTTTCTTGAATGCCTCAACACCACGCTTAAACTGTTCATCCGCGCTCAATGTTGCTGGTTTATCTTTCTTTTCTTTATGCAATATGGAATTATTATCTTTTGATTTTAAAGAGTTTTTAAGGATTGTGTAAGCGTTTGTCAAAGCGTCAAAGATTGCTGTAAGCTTATCTTTTAATAGAGGATCTGCAGAACTGAAATATCTGTCAGGATGAAATTCCCTGGTCAGCCTGTAATAATTCTTCTTTAAATCATCTTCATTTGAAGTCCCATCTGCCTCAAGCAGTTCATATGGATTGATGCTGTCGAGATTAAGGTACAGATCATCAACCTTTTTCATATAAGCATATTCATCCTCAGTGACAGGCTGAAGTATTTCTTCAAGAGAAACGCTTTCCATTTCCTGAGGCTTTTCTGAAATTAATTTCTTTTCTTCGAGAACACCTATCGACCACAACACAAATAATATTTTCATGCCCTCAAAGGAACCGATCCATGCACTGTCAATAAGCTCTTTGATCGTCTTTGTCCCATCAATAATTGAGAGCATTTTTCTGTCCTGAGGTGTTAATTCCACATCCTGGAAGAGGGTTATAGGGTCGGCGCTTAGTTTAAGGACAGTATCTGTGCCCGGCATTTCGTTCCTTATTCTGGTCCAGTTGTCTATCCTTTTTATTCCTTCATAAATAAGATTACCCATGCTCATCTTTAAGGTTATTACTTCATCGGCAGGTATCTCTCCTTCAATGAATTCATACTCTGCATCCTCAAGCAGAAAAAGGCTGTAAATTATCTCCCTGACCTGAAACTTTACACCCCAGAAAAGATCTTTTGGTGTGAGATATCCGAGTTCGACAAGGATGGCGCCTTGCCTTTTTCCGGTCTTCTTGAGCAGTTTTACAGATTCATCATACTGTTCCATATTGATTTTGCCCGCTTTAATAAGCATCTCACCTAACCTGTCATCCTCATATGTTGAGGAAGCAAAAACAGCATCTCCTTTAAGAAGAAATATTTTTTTCGCGAATGTCATTGTCCTTATCAGGAGAGTCCCTGTCTTTCTGTTTCTGTTCAGATAGACAAGAAGTTTTGAAAGACTGATGGTTTTGATCTTCTCTTTCAGCGGTATCTCTGTCATTTGTACCTGATTACCATAAATTTATATATTTCAACATCCTCATGAGGGAGGATGCCTGCTTTCATCTTTGTTATTTTTATCTGTTCTTCGACTGTGTCAACCCCCTCCAGGTCAGGAAGCAGTAAGCCTCTCCTGAGTCCACTGATAACAATTATGCCATATTTTTTAGGATCAAGCTCGTCTGCGGTCTGAATTTTTTCAGGACAGGTCAGAACATCGACAGAATATGTGAGGTCTTTTAGTTCATCTTCCTGAACAGGATGAAATCTGGGGTCCTTTGTTGCTGCGGATATGGCGTTTGCTATGATTTCAGCTCCAATAGATTCACAGCAGGGCATATAAGTTCCGATACATCCTCTGAGTTCACCGTGCTTTTTTAGACTGACGAAAACACCTGCCTTTTCTGACATTTCCTGAGGTAAAGGATCAGGTAGCTTTGAAATTATACCTTCCCTCACAAATGCTTCTATTGACTTCCTGGCAAGTTCAACAAAAGGATGCATTTATTTTCTTCTCTGCAATGTATAATCGGCTATTACATGCAGCGCTTCTTTTGCGGGTGAATCCGGAAATACTGCAAGTTCATTCTTTGCATCAGCAATAAGATCATGGGCCTTTTTCAGAGACAGTTCTATAGTATTGTATTTCTTGAAAAGCTTTAACATTTTATTCAGTCCGCTTTTCTTAAAACCATTTTTGATAATATCCTTCAATCCTGATTTTTCTTTCTCTGATGCGTCCTTCAGTAAGTAGATAAGGGGAAGAGTTATCTTGCCTTCTTTGAGATCCTTGCCGAGACTCTTCCCGAGTTCCACCTCATCTGCCATATAATCAAGCACGTCATCTGCCATCTGAAACGCAATCCCTGTTTTCGTGCCAAAACTTGCAAGTGCATTTTCTTTATCTTCAGATAAGGAACCGAGAAGCGCGCCTATCCTGCATGATGCAGAAATCAAGGCCGCAGTTTTTGCCGAGATAATATCAAGATATTCTGCTTCTGTTATCTCAGGATCCCCTGTTTTAGCAAGCTGTAGTATTTCACCTTCTGTCATTCTTGTAGTAGATTCTGAGAGCGCCTCCATGATCTTCTGGTTTTTCTGCAGAACAGCAAGCCTCAGGGCATTGGAATAAAGAAAGTCACCAACCAGTATTACAATCTGATTGCCCCATATAACATGAGACGGAACTTTGCCTCTGCGTATTTCAGCCCCGTCAACAACATCATCATGGAGAAGTGAGGCAGTATGTATTGATTCAATAATTCCTGCAAGGGTCAAACGGGAATCTCCTTTATATCCTGAGAGTTCAGAACTCAGCAAAAGAATTAATGGCCTGAGTCTTTTGCCGCCACCGTCCATGATATGTTTTCCAATAAGAGGTATGGTAAAAACAGGGCTTTTGAAAAGGTCTTTAATCCGTGCTTCTACAATACATAATTCTGCTTCATATTTTTTGAAAAGTTCTTCAAGATTCATCATTAATGGTAGGATAGCTTCTGATTCAAAGTCAAGTCTGATGAGTTATCGGTAGTTTATACGATAATTGGGAGATTATAACGCCTTTTATTTTGGTCTGAAACGAAACTTGCCGATACTGGCATTCTTCTTCATCAGTTTCTTTAAATTCTTTGGGCTGAAAGCGCCTTTTTCAGTGATAATAGCAGTGACATATTTATTAGGTGTTACGTCAAATGCGATATTTCTTACTTTAACGCCATCAGGCGCTATCCGGCATTTGCCGAAAATATGGGTTACCTCTTCAGGGCCTCTTTCCTCAATAGGAATATCTTCTCCTGATCTGATAGAGAAATCGATGCTGCTTAAAGGAGCAGCTACATAAAACGGAATTTTATGTTCCCTGCATAATATTGCAACAGTATAGGTTCCTATCTTGTTTGCTACATCGCCGTTACGGACAGTCCTGTCTGTGCCGACGATGGCGAGGTTAATTTCACCTCTCTTCATTAAAGCGCCGGCGGTATTATCAGTAATAAGAGTAACCGGTATCCCCTCCTGCATGAGTTCCCAGGCTGTAAGCCTTGCACCCTGGAGTACTGGCCTTGTTTCATCAGCAATAACCTGGAATTTCTTACCCTGTTCTTTAGCAACAAGCATCGGCGCTGTCGCAGTCCCGTATCCGCCGGTTGCGAGTGCGCCTGCATTACAGTGGGTTAGAATGGTATCGCCATCCTTAATGAACTCTGCCCCCCAAATGCCTATTGCCTTATTAACCTCAATATCTTCTTCAAGGATTTTCTTTGCCTCATCTATAAGGATTTCCTTTAATCTGCCGACAGATTCTTCTCTGTATTTATTCAGGATGCCTTTAATCTTCTGAACAGACCAGTGAATATTCACAGCAGTTGGCCTCGTGGAAAGCAAGGTCTGAAAGACAGGTTCAAGTTGCCCGGTAAAATCATCGGAATTATCCGCCTCTATATCCTGCGCTCCAAGCGCTATGCCCATTGCAGCAGCAATCCCTATAGCCGGAGCTCCGCGTATCCAGAGTCTTTTAATCCCCTCTGCAACCGTTCTGTAATCAGGACACTCAATAAAAGTGACTTCCAGGGGCAGCTTTGTCTGATCAAGCATGACGACCTTGCCATTAACCCATTCTATCGCTCTGACCATGCAGTCTTTCTCTAATCCATTTATTTTAAAATACTAACGTAACTGCCCATGAAACAGTTAGGAAGATTACTGAGATAATCGTTCCCCATGATATATAGTTTTGCATTCTGGAATTAGTGAACTCTCCCATGAGCTTCTTGTTATTAATCAGTAATATGGCAAACACAAGGACAAACGGCAACAAAAGGCCGTTAATAACTGCTGAGAGCACCATTAAAAAAACAAGAGGAGCGCCGGGGATTAAGACAAGCAGGGAAGCCAGCGCTATTGTTAATGTGTAGATCCACATAAACTGGGGCGCATCCTTGAAGGTTTTATTCACGCCTCTTTCCCAGCCCATTGCCTCGCATATATAATATGCTGTTGCAAGGGGCACTATTATTGCCCCGAGCAATGAAGCATTCGCCAATGAAACAGCGAATATCAGGGAAGCGTAATCTCCGGCCAATGGCCTGAGAGCCAGGGCAGCTTCTGAAGCTTCATTGATCCTGATGCCATAAGGGAAGAGAAGCGTGCCGCAAGTTATTATAATAAAAAAACTTATAATGTCGGTTATGGAACATCCTATAATTACATCAAGCCGGGAGGCTTTGTAATGTTCCTTTGAGATGCCTTTTTCTGCTATGGATGACTGAAGGTAAAACTGCATCCAGGGTGTAATGGTTGTTCCGATGATTGCTATGCTCATCATTATGTACTCTGATTTCCATTGTATTTTTGGAACAAACGTTTGCTTTATTACGGCGTTCCAGTCCGGGTTTGCCATGACCCCGGATATGATATACCCTACGAATATAAAACAGGCATAAAGCAGTATGATCTCCACAACCCTGTAACTCCCTTTTGTGACCAATATCCATATGGTGACAGCCCCAAAAGGCACCATCATATATTTTGTAAATCCGAGGATTTCCATGCTCGCAGCCCATCCCGCAAAATTAGCCACAGTATTTCCGAAGTTTGCGATGAGGAGACCTAACATCATAAAAAATGTTGTCTTAACTCCATAGTTTTCGCGGATTAGATCAGACAGCCCCTTTCCGGTAACAACGCCCATGCGGCCTATCATTTCCTGTATTACTACGAGAGCTATTGTTGTGGGTATTAATGTCCAGAGCAAAGAGTATCCGAATCTTGCGCCTGCAACTGAATAGGTGGTTATACCGCTCGCGTCATTGTCAATGTTTGCAGTTATTATCCCCGGCCCCATAACGGAGATGAATACAGCAACTTTTTTCCAGAGACTCATACCTTTCTCCTCTTGCGTTTTGCTGACGGCGGGAGGATTACGTCTATAACATCATCAACGGTAACAATACCAAGCATGAATCCTTCCGTATCAACGACAGGAATTGCAACAAGGTTATACTTTGACACAATCTCAGCAACTTCAATTTCATCTGTATCCGGTGTAACGGTTTTTAATTTCTTTTCCAGGATATCAGAGAGCTTTGCATCCGGAGGTGCGAGAAGCAGCTCTCTCAGGGAGACAACGCCAAGCAGTTTTTCATCAGGATCAGTAATGTAGAGATAATAGACAGTCTCGACATCCTCAGCATCTTTCCTGAATTTCTCTATAGCGTCCTTTACGCTGATTTCCGGCGGATATGTTATGAAATCATTTGTCATCAGTCCGCCAGCGGTATCCTCTTCATGGCTGAGCAGTTCCTGTATATCTTCCGCCTCTTCCTTCTCTATGCTCTCAAGTATCTCTTTCGCCTTGTCTACAGGAAGATCACTGAGCACATCAGCAGCCTCATCAGGAGGCATTTCTTCAATAATATCTGCTGCCTTATCTGTATCCATTCCGGTTATAATCGCTGCCTGTACATCAGGTTCAAGTTCTGAAAGTGCTTCAGCCGCAGTCTCCACATCAAGTCCCTTGAAAAATGATGCCCCTTCTTTATGAGATACCTGGCTGATAATCTCTGCAATATCAGCGGGGTGAAGTTCTGATACCATCTGTCGCGGGACTGTAAGGGAGATTTTTGTAAGTTTCGGCTCCAGGGGCTGGATATATGTCCAGCTGATAAGGTTATATGAGAGATGTTTATTAAATATTCTCATAACATCTTCTCCACCCCTTTCAACCCCAAGCCTGCGCATGATACCTCTCATCCCCACGTCAACTGCAATAAGTATAGCCTCTGAATCAAAACCCTCAAGCTTGACGTCATTTACCCTGACAACCTTTACGCCATTTGCATCAACTATCTGTTTGTCAAATATATCCCTGACTATAAGGAGGTCTTTCTCATTGAATTCATAAGTCTGGAGGCTTTCCGTATAAATATTTGAAGAGATTATTCTCTTGTTGAATATATTCAGGCCGGTCCAGGGGAGATTCAGAAGACTTTTCTTTTTCTCAAGTATCAGGGCGGATACTTTGGGGAATGCTTCACCCCTAACAACAACAATATCCCTGACTTTACCCAACTCCTCGCCCTTTGGGTCAAGTACAGGTTTCCTGAGTATTTCACTTACAAATAATTCACCAAAAAAAGGCATTACTTCTCCAATAGCGGTAAATTTGTTTTGCTTTAAAAGTATCTCTATGTTAACTTTTTGTCAATAGTTAACAGTAGCATTACGAAAGGGTTCGAGGGGTCGAGGATTCAAGGGTTCTATTCATGAACTCTACGATCTTGAACCCTAAAATGCTTGAATTCTTGAACCCTGACTCATAAGTATAGCTTACAGATTTTTATTTCAGCAATATGAAAATGAAAGGGGTTTGCTTTATAATTTATTAATCAAGATATCAGAGGTATTGTTTTGGATAAACTAATAATTTATGGCGGCAAAAGACTTAAAGGTGAAGTTGCAATAAGCGGTGCAAAGAATGCGGCTCTCCCGATAATGGCTGCTTCGCTTTTATCATCCGGCTATTCTACTATCAGCAGGGTTCCGGACCTGAGAGATATCATGACCATGGGCCGGCTTTTTGCAAATCTTGGCGCAGGATTTCACTATGAAGACAGGAAGGTTATTATTAATACGGAAAAAATGAAAATATATGAAGCTCCGTATGATCTTGTCAGAAAAATGCGGGCATCCATACTTGTGCTCGGACCGTTGCTTTCGAGATATGGAAGGGCAAAGGTTTCATTGCCTGGAGGATGTGCTATTGGCGCAAGACCGATAAATTTCCATCTGAACGGACTTGAAAAGATGGGAGCAGACATTAAACTGGAATCCGGGTATGTTATTGCAAAAGCAAAAAGACTCAGGGGCGCAGCTCTGTACTTTGATATACCGACTGTTACCGGGACTGAAAACCTTATGATGGCTGCTTCATTGGCAAAGGGCATCACATTGCTGGAGAATGCTGCGAGAGAACCTGAAGTGACTGATCTTGCAAATGCCCTTATCTCTATGGGCGCCAGGATAAAAGGAGCCGGCGAGAGCGTTATTGAGATAGAGGGTGTAGATGAATTAAGCCCCGTGGATTATACAATAATCCCTGACAGGATCGAGGCAGGCACATTTATGACGATTGCCGGAATCACAGGTGGCGATATTATTCTGAAGGGATGCAGACAGAGACATCTTGATGCATCGATAATGAAACTGAAAGAAGCCGGTCTTTCCTTTGAGAATGTTCCTGACGGCTTACGCGTAACCGGTACCGGCAGGCCGGCTGCTTCTGATATAAAGACGCAGCCATATCCTGGTTTTCCTACTGACATGCAGGCGCAATTCATGTCGCTTATGTGCATAGCTGACGGCACCAGCATCATAAAAGAGACGATATTCGAGAACAGATTTATGCATGTCGCAGAGCTTAAAAGGATGGGCGCTGATATAACTGTAGAGGGAGGAGTCGCGACTGTTAAGGGGATTTCGAAACTGAAAGGCGCGCCTCTGATGGCAACTGATCTGCGGGCCAGTGCATCCCTTATAGTTGCGGCGCTTGCGGCAAAAGGAGAGACTGTTATACACCGTATATATCATCTTGACAGGGGATATGAAAATATGGAGGGAAAACTCAGAAAGATAGGGGCTGATGTGAAACGAATAAAAGAATAGGCTAAGATTTAGGTTAAGGCTGAGAAAAACTCAAAATTCTTGATCTTAACCTCAACATTAGCCTTGACCTGTCATCTTATGTATGCTTCTGTAACGTAACGGCGCATCATGCGGTGGCAGTTGAAGTAGTAAGCATTCTTGCCTATGGCATTCTGCATCATTCGAATCCATGTATGCCTTTCTTTGTAAAACATGGGGATAATGATGTTTTCGAGTTTATTGTAAAGATCATCGGCGTCTCTTGTATCCATGTTGTCTGTCAGGGTTGTCTCTGTCGGACTCGGGCCTATCGACCAGCCTGTAAATCCCTCAATATGACCTTCTATCCACCATCCGTCAAGCACGCTGAAATTCATTACTCCATTATGTGTTGCTTTCATCCCGCTTGTGCCTGATGCTTCTCTGGGCCTCAAGGGTGTGTTCAGCCATATATCGACGCCTGATACCATCTTGAGCGCAATATCCATATCATAATTTTTCAGATAAGCCATGGCAATTTTATCTTTGAATTTCTCTTTTATAGAAAATATTTTCTCTATGAGTTTTTTCCCTAAATCATCCTTCGGATGAGCTTTCCCGGCATATATAATCTGGAGCTTGCCTTCGGAAATCCTTTCAAGTCTCTCAATATCCGAAAATATCAGATCAGCTCTCTTGTAGGCTGTTGCCCTTCGTGCAAATCCTATGGTGAGAATATCCGGGTTCATAACAATCTGAGTTGTTTTTTTAACATAATCGAAAAGAACCTTTTTGGCCTCCATATGCGCATTCCAGATTTCATAATCAGGAATACGTCCAACCCTTACAAACAGTTCAGGTTCATTCGCCCAGCCGGGAAGATGTTTATCAAACAGGTTTTTGAAGCTGTCGCAAGTCCATGTGAACGTATGAACGCCGTTTGTAATAGCGCTGATTTCATATCCGGGAAACATATTTCGCGATACTTCACCGTGTTTTTTTGCAACACCGTTGATAAATTCGCTCAGGTTAAGTCCAAGGCGGGTCATGTTCAGATCTTCCTTTCCGCCGAGTTCTTTTAAAACATTCAATGGTATTTGTTCGCCCATAATCTTTATGACAAGGGCATAGGGGAATCTGTCGTGTCCTGCATCAATAGGTGTATGTGTTGTAAAGACACAGAGGGATTTTACTTTATCCACATCCCATACAAGTTTTTCATCCCAGACATCTTCAATAGGACGTTTGAATCTATTGAGAAGTTCGAGGGTAAGAAGACTCGAATGCCCTTCATTCATATGGTACTTCTTGATCTCAAAACCGATCTCATGAAGCATTCTCACACCGCCGATGCCGAGTACTATCTCCTGTTTCAGCCTGTATGCAAGGTCTCCTCCGTAAAGATAATGGGTAATCTCTCTGTCCTCAGGGGCATTCCCTTCAATATCCGTATCAAGGAAGAAGATTGGAACGCAGCCTCCTGTCAGACTTTCAACATTATATTCCCATGCCTGTACCAGTACATCCCTGCCTTCAATCTGTACCGTAATCCTTGCAGGAAGCAGGGTCATAGACCGGCACGGATCCCAGGATACAGGGTATTCAGTCTGTTTTCCATGTTCATCAAGTTCCTGTATGAAATACCCTTTTTTCGTAAGGATGGTAACGGCAACCATCGGAAGTTTCAGGTCAGCGCTTGTCCTGATGGTATCGCCTGCGAGCACACCGAGCCCACCACTGTATGTAGGAATATCATTCCGGATTCCTATCTCCATCGAAAAATATGCAATCTTGGGTTCTTTTGTAAGTTCTATCGGACAGGCGTTATTCATATCCGGATATTCTAAGATATTTCAATGGAGATAAACAATAATGAAAAACCATTACTGGAAAAGAAAGGATAGGGGAGATAAATATCAGACAGGGCAGATGAGTCTGCCGAGCTTTTCAGTCAACCTGAGATTTTCTGAGTAATCAACCGGACAATCAACAATAGCAGGCACTTTCTGATTAAGGGCATCCTTTAAAACCGGCAGCAATTCATCGTCTGAGGCAACACGGTAACCTTTGGCGCCAAAGGATTCTGCAAGTTTCACAAAGTCAGGATTATTGAATCTTATGAAGAAATCTTTTTGATGCCTCAGTTTTTCCTTCCATTCGATGAGGCCGTATCCGCTGTCATTAAATATAACGCAGACAAAGTTAAGACCAAGCCTGATGGCTGTGTTGATCTCGCATAGAGACATGAGAAAGCCTCCGTCACCAACTCCTGCTATGACCTGTTTCTCCGGGTATAACAGCTTTGCTGATATGGCAGCAGGTATTGCAAAACCCATTGAGGCAAAACCGTTCGAAATAATAACGGTATTTTCTTCATATGCAGGATAAAACCGTGCAATCCATATCTTATGTGCGCCTACATCACTTATCAGGATGTCATTTCTTCTCAGGGCCTTCCTTATATCATTTACTATCCTGAATGGTTTGAGCGGAAACCCTGTCAGCGAAAAATCCATCGAGTGATCGCTATACAGCTTAAGTTTGTGATAATAAGATGTATCTTTTTGAGACCTTACCCTTTCTGCAAGCAGAGACAGTGTGGTTTTGATGTCTCCAATAAGTTCGAGAGAAGAATAATGAGAATCTGTGTCGGAAGGTGTGCAATTAATATGGATAATATTCTTGTCGCTGTTCGGGTTCCAGTGTATGGGGCTGAACTCAACAGGATCATAACCAACGGTTATTATCAGATCAGCCTTGCTAAAACCGCACGAAATATAGTCCTTTGACTGCAGACCGGCTGTAGAAATAAAAAGATCGTTATCTGCCGGCATGGCGCCCATGCCCATGAATGTTGTTGTGATTCCGATTTGTGTCTTTAATATGAATTTCTTCAGTTCCCTTGATGCATTTCCTCTTATTACACCGTTTCCTGCAAGGACAAGCGGCATATCTGCATTCTCTATCATGGAAACAGCCGCAGACAGAGCTTTTTCTGAAGGCTCTGGGTAGCTTATTGGTTCATGGGTCAGGGGCGAGCCTTCTGTATTGACCGGGGCTATATCTTCCGGGAACTCGATGTGGGACGGTCCAGGTTTTTCGATAGATGACGTCTTAAAGGCTTTTCTAACTATCTCCGGGATCACTAAAGGACTTTCTATCCTTGCATTCCATTTTGTCAGTGGTTTAAATGATGAGAGAATGTCAATGTACTGATGTGATTCCTTGTACATCTCTGATAGCCCTGCCTGTCCGGTGATTGCAACCACAGGAGAAAAATCAAGCAGGGCATCAGCGATGCCGGTCATGAGATTTGTTGCGCCGGGACCGAGTGTTGAGAGACAGACACCGGGTCTTCCTGTGAGTCTTCCATATGCATTTGCCATAAAGGCTGCCCAGCGTTCATCATGGGTAAGGATGAATTTTATATTTGATGATGTTAATGCATTGAGGAAATCCATATTCTCTTCGCCGGGCAGACCGAAAATATATTCGACTCCCTCAGCTTCGAGGCATTTAACGAATAATTCAGAAGATCTCATAACAACTCATCAAAATCAACAATATGCAAAAAAGTATCTGAACCCCTGGGCGTTGTCTTTGAATTAGACCTGGCTTTGTAGAGAATATATTTGATTCCATATTTATTAGCTGTATGAAGAATTTCCTCTGTATCATCAACAAAGAGAGATTTATCTTTGTCGAATCCGAGACGTTTTTCAGCTTTTTCCCAGAAAATCAAGCTTTCCTTTGGATATCCCACATCAAAAGAAGAAAGCACTGAGTCGAAATATTTCCCGATCTGTGTTTTGTTGAATTTCAGCTCGATAGATTTGTAATGTGCGTTTGTCAGCAGAAATATTTTCTTCTTGTGGATTTTCATCGTCTTCAGAAAATCAATAACATGAGGATGAACTTCAATCAGATGCCTGATCTGTTCTTTTAGGGCCGGGATATCGAGATGGAGTTCTTTTGACCAAAAATCAAGATCTGTCCAGTTTAACGTTCCCTCATGCATTTTATATTTTCCCGTGAGTTCTTCCTTTGCCTTGCCGAATGTAATATTATGCTTCTCTGCATACTTTTCAGGCACAAGATGTTCCCAGAAGAAATCATCGAAATATTTATCAAGGAGAGTCCCGTCCATATCAAGCAGGATGAACTTGATATCTTTTAAAGGGATAAGATTTGTTACCTTTTTGGAAATCATATTATTTACCTGAAATATTATATGTCATTCTGGCTTGTCCAGAATCCTTCTTGTCTTTATCATACCAACTTGTCATGTCTTCATGCATATATTTATATTGCAGCGTTCAGAAGGATTCCCGACAAGCGGGAATGACAGCAGAAATGAATAAGATTAAAAAGGCAGGACTTTTGGTAGTTTGAAACCTTTCTTGCCTTTGAACATCTTGAGCATTTTCTTTATTTCAATGTATTGCTTTATAACTCTGTTTACATCCGGTACAGTAGTGCCGCTACCTAATGCAATCCTTCTCCTTCTGTTTCCGTTGATTATATTGTGGTCTCTTTTCTCTTTTTTCGTCATGGAGCTTATGATTGCTTCAACCTTTACCAATTCCCTCTCATCAATATCCAGATTTTTGATCTTATTCATGCCGGGTATCATATTAATCAGGTTTTCCAGTGGACCCATGTTGCGCATCTTCTGAAGCTGTTCTCTAAGGTCATCAAATGTAAACGATTCATCCATTATAGTCTTCTGGAGTTTCTCAGCCTCTTTATGGTCAAAGGTTTTCTGTGCCTGTTCTATCAGACTGAGGACATCACCCATGCCGAGTATCCTCGAAGCTATCCTGTCCGGATAAAAAGGCTCAAGCATCTCGATCTTTTCTCCGGTGCCGATGAACTTGATCGGTTTTCCGGTCACTGATATTATTGAAAGCGCAGCTCCACCCCTTGCATCGCCATCCATCTTTGTAAGAATTATGCCGTCAATGCCGATCTGCTCACTAAAATTCCGTGCTATATTGACCGCATCCTGTCCTGTCATTGCATCTGCAACAAAGATGCTCTCTTTTGGTGAAACGCTCTCTTTTATCTTTTTCAACTCTGTCATGAGAGATTCATCGATGTGCAATCTGCCGGCAGTGTCGAGGATGACTATGTCTCTGGCGTCAACCTTTGCCTTTTTTACAGAGTCATAACAGAGGGTCACGGGATCCTTTATGTCTTTTGAAAAATAGACAGGGACATCGATCTGGCTGCCGAGAGTGATGAGCTGGTCTATTGCTGCAGGTCTCTGGAGGTCGGCTGCCACAAGCATAGGCCTCCTGCCTTCTTTCTTGAAGAGCCTCGCAAGTTTTGCTGATGTTGTAGTTTTTCCCGAGCCATGCAGACCGACCATCATTATGATGGTCGGAGGATTGGGAGAAAGAGGGATCCTGCTGTTTGTCTTTCCGAGCAGCCGGCAGAGCTCTTCATTGACTACCTTGATAACCTGTTGTCCCGGAGTCAGGCTTTCAAGAACTTCCTTGCCGATAGCCTTTTCCTTTATCTTTTGAACAAAATCCTTTACAACCTTGAAGTTGACATCAGCCTCCAGAAGGGCAAGCCGGATCTCTTTCAGGGCGACCTCTACGTCTTCTTCTTTCAGGAGGCCTTTCCCTTTTAATTTTTTGAATATGGATTCTAATTTTTCCGTGAGGGATTCAAACATATATAAATACTACCGTTTCCTTGCAGTTTTCCGGCAAAAACGCTGGAGGCAATAGCTTAAATCCATTACAGGAGAGAATCTAATTTTGCCTTTAACTGCTGCTTTGGGACCACTCCAACTATCTGATCGACATTAACGCCGTCCTTAAAGAACATTATGGTAGGTATGCCCATAATTTTGTATTTGCTGGCGATTTCAGAATTCTCATCAGTATTAAGTTTCATAACTTTTACTTTGCCGATATATTCTTTGGATAATTCTTCAACTGTCGGTGATATCATTCTGCATGGACCGCACCATGCTGCCCAGAAATCAATCATAACAACACCCTGAGCTTTTAAAACTTCATTTTCCCAGTTAGATGTTGTAGCTTCAAGTATACCTTCCGCCATGCAACCCTCCTCTTAACCCCGTCTAATGCAACGGAGAATTTATTTGATTAATTATATTTTCAGGTTGCAATCTTTGTCAATCTAATTAGAAGCATGAAACTATCATCTCATTGACACTCTTTGGTTCTTTCTGCTATTTTTAACCATGAAAAAGTGTTTCCTTTTCTCTCTTATTTTTCTTTTCATCCTCTCTGCAAATTCATATGGCTTTGACATAAAAGGTTTTCAACCTCTTGATCCTTATGGCATATTTTCGACCTTCAGCGCTGAGAGCTTAACAAAAGGTAAAGCAGCAATTTCTACCGGCGCTGAACTGTCAGTAGATCCTGATTTTTACCGGTTTGTTTTTAAAACTGCTTATGGAGTTACTGATAACTTCGAAATAGGCATGACCGTTCCTTATGTGCTCGGTTCTGATGCTACGGACGGTTTTGAAGATGCTGCTATAGGTTTTAAGCACAGGTTTTTTGATGAGGGCAAGTATGGTCCCTCTTTAGCATATGTCCTGAGTGCATCTGTGCCTTCAGGCCGTGATCAGTTAAGCACAGACGGACGTTACAGTGTTGGACTTATTATAAGCAAGAGGGTAGGCCCTGTTAACGGACATTTGAATCTGTTTTACGCAAAACCCGGCAATGGAAGTTTGGAGGATGAGGTTTCTTTTCTGACCGGACTGGACTTTGCCGCTTCGCATAATTTTAAGCTTCTTGCAGAATTACAGGTTAAGAAAAGTAGTTTTTCAGATAAAATCGACTCTATAGAGGGAAGGATCGGCTACAGGATAAAGACTACAGATTATATATATACTACATTTGGCGCAGGATATGATTTTAAGAATAGAAGCCCTGAATCAAGAGTATTATTCACGGTAACATTTATATATCCAAAGGAAACGAAAAAAATCAAGAAGATTTATGAGGAGGAATAGGTAAAGAATGTTTGATATCGGCATGGCGGAGCTTATAGTGATATTTGTTGTCGCCCTCCTCGTGCTTGGTCCGGATAAACTTCCTGAATTAGCGAAAACACTCGGAAAGGGGCTGGCGGAACTGAAAAAATCATTTCAGGATGTGAAAGACTCGGTTGAGGAGGAATTCAAGGGAACCACCTCAGATATCCGCGAAGCAGTAACAGACGTTAAGAAACAGATAGAGAGTGAGGTCAGGGATACAACTGCAACCTTGCAGGAAGCTAAGAAACAGGTTGAGACTGAAACAGAAGAGATACATAAGACATTTGAAAACACTGCGAAAGATATAGAGGATCAGGGAGAGCAAGAATCCGGACAGACAGGCAAGACGTCAGATGATGAGGTTAAAAAACAATCATAGATGGTCGGCATGATGCCTGCGACAGCAATCCTTTTTAAAATCAGATAAAAAAAATTAGCATGAGTCAATAGGCGGAGGTTTAATATGGCAGACACCAAGATGATGTCTTTTCTCGAGCATCTCGGTGAATTCAGGAAAAAGATCACCGTATCTCTGATAGCCTTATGTGTTGCCTTTGTCATTTCATTTAATTATTCTGAACAAATCCTCAAATCCCTCATGTTTCCCCTCCAATATACCTTAGACTTTTCAGTAAAGAAAATGCACCTGTATTTTGTTTACGAGGATAAACTGCACACTACAAAACTCGTATTCCTGGCGCCTACTGAAGCATTCTGGATGAACATGAAGATTTCTCTCGTAGCTGCGCTGATGCTCGTCCTTCCAGTGCTGTTCCAACAGTTATGGAGTTTTGTCTCTCCAGGGCTTCATGCAAAAGAAAAAAAATATGTAGTTCCATTTGTCATTATTGCGACAGGACTTTTCTTAACCGGCGCGGCCTTCTGTTTTTTTATTGTCCTTCCGTTTGCAATGGGATTTCTTCTCACCTATAAGATTGGTGATTTCATGATGCCCATGCTGTCTGCGGGACAATATGTTGATTTCTGTCTGAAGTTTATGCTTGCCTTTGGAGCTGTATTTGAACTGCCTGTTATTATCATCTTTTTTACCAAGATGGGGTTTGTAACTCCAAAGACTTTAGCTAAACACAGAAAGTATGCTATTTTATTGGCCTTTGTCGTGGCTGCCATCCTTACTCCAACCCCTGATATCTTTAATCAGACCTTAATGGCCGTTCCCATGATAGTGCTCTATGAGGTAGGCATACTGATGTCAAGAATCTTTGTGAGGCAAGAGGTAAAATAGTGCCTACTATCAGGGGGAAGAGCCTCAAGGCGATTGCATTTGACATAGCTGAAGGGTACGTGGTTGTTAATCCTATCTTTTTAAAGCATCTCGACCATGAATCCCTTAAGGGCATCTATCAGGAGCTCATGAGGGCCCAGATAGAGATCAGGGGCGAGAAATTTCCACAGGGGGATACCAAGGCAATCAGATGGCGAAATACACGGCTCCAGAGACTCAATTCTGCACTGATGATCCTGAAAAACTTTGCAAGAGAAAGAAAAATCATCATCATATGAAATTTGACTGCTTGTGAAATTTATGGTAATTTTTAACCATGGAAATATCTGAAGAAACAAAAGAAGTAAGGGATTTACTCCAGAGCATTATAAAATCAAAGAAGACCCTCAGGATGTATCCTCAGAACAACCCTGTATATGTAAAGACATTAGAGGATGCCTATATAAGATTCAACAGTTTTTTTGATTATAAAGATACCTTCACATTAAAGATAAAACAGAACAGTATTTATTATGATGCGGAACAATTGTATTACAATCCTGAAAAAGAAGATAATTTTGCCCTGTTTTTCTTTAAAGACGGGTTAAGAGAGATATCATTCAAAAAAGGTTTGACTCAGGAAGAAATCGAGGAATTTTTAAGGATTATTGCGCTTGATTTTGACAGAGAAGCTATAGATGACGACATAGTCACTCTTTTATGGGAAAAGGACTTCCAGAACATCAAGTATATTGTTGATGAGGCGTATCTTCTGGATGTTGATGAAGAGAATTATCAGGATACAGCTGAAGAAAAGACAAAGGAGCAGGTTACTGATGTCGATGATCTGATGAGGGCTTATGCAGATGGATTTGGTGAAGAGGACATCAGTGGCGTATCAATCGTGCCATTATCAGAAAAAGACCTCCAGCTTCTCGTGAAGGAACTGGAAAAAGACTCATCTGATAACAAAGTATACAAACTGGTTAGCATACTCTTTGAATTAATCTATACATCAGAGGATAAAAGCGATTTAGAAGATATCTATACATTCCTTCAGGAAGCTATTCTGTTTTCGATGAAACACGGGGATATCCATGCAATATTGGATGTCATGAAGAGAGCTCGGGAAGTTATAGACAACCCTATGTTATCTGAGAATGAGAAGCGATATATGAGAATGCTCCCTGTATACCTTGGGACAGAAGTGATCATGTTGCTTCTTGCAGATCTTCTTGATAGCGGTGTGGAGATAGAAGAAAAAGTTCTTGAGAATCTGGTTCAATTCTTTGAAAAAAATGCAATCGAACCTATGGTAAAGTGTCTCGGGGAACTGAAGACGATCCGTGCAAGAAAAAGTATTATTGAGGCGCTTATTGTTACAGGAAAGAAGGATATCCAGACTCTGTCAAAGGGTCTTGATGACCAGAGATGGTATGTTGTCAGGAATATTATTTACATTCTCAGGAGAATAGGGGACAGGAGAGCTACTGAATATCTCCTGAGGACTGTAAGGCACGGAGATATAAGGGTCCGGAAAGAGGTCATTAAGGCTTTTGGTGAACTTGGCGGGAAAGAAGTAATCCATACCCTCAGGGAATGCCTTGATGACCCTGATATGCAGGTAAGGATTGCTGCTGCAAAGGCCTTTGGCAGTATCGGGACAGAGGCTCCTAAAAGAATAATACTCGATGAGATATGTGATAAAGATTTTAAGGATAAGGAATTTGATGAGAAAAGGGAATTTTATGAGGTGCTTTCAAGATGGAAGGACACAGAGGTCTTTGAATTTCTGATAAAGACGTTCAAAACAACATCATTTTTTGGCAGGGCTAAAAACTATGAGAACAGGGCTTGTGCTGCATTCTGTCTCGGTCTTTTAGGGAACAAAGAGGCTCTCCCGGTTCTGGAAAAATATAAAGACTCAAACAATAAACTTCTGAGGGACTTTACATATGCAGCAATCAAAAAACTTGAGTACGGACAATAAGGAAGACAGAGAAATCCACAGGATCGGACAGGATATAATCAATCAGCTGGCTGTTGTCCTGAGGACCGCCCAGATCCATGATCCCGGCAATATTGCCGTAACATCAGCGATAGAAAGGTTTATTTTGCTTATCAATAAACTCACCGCTTCTGAGCCGAGCGTTGCGCTCGAGCTTATAGGAGAATTTTTTTACATAGCTGATGTAAGGATACGATACTCCATGGAACATCTCCTTAATTTTGATTTTCTTGTGCGGGAATTTAAAAGGAGAGAGATCGGGAGAATTATTTTCAGGGATCCTGTCAGGGCTGATGACGTCCAGATATTTCTTAAAGCATTCACAGCATCAGGCTATTCTGATTCTCCATATGAAAAAATGCTCGATATAATGACGCAATCAGACAACATAGATGTAGACAGGTTACAGAAAATAGCGGAAGAAGAAGTAGACGCCAGGAAGGTGATAAAAAAATCATATTTCAATGCTGTTTCATACACAAGAGGCGTGATGACCAAAATTAAACAGGGAGAAAAAGTCAATATTAAAAAGGCGAAAAGGATTGTAGAATCCTTGGTCGACCATTTGATCGAAGAAGAAAAATTCCTGATGGGGATGACTGCGATCAAGGACTATGATGAATACACATATCATCATTCAGTTAATGTCAGCATACTCTCGATAGCCCTGGGCCAGAGGCTGGGGTTGAACAGGAAGGTTCTTACGGAAATTGGACTTGTAGCCCTTTTTCATGACATCGGCAAGATAGAGATTCCCAATGAAGTCCTGAATAAAGCTACTAATTTTAACGAAGATGAATGGAAGATTATGAAAAAACATCCTGTTTGGGGTGTGAAGGCTATTTTGAAATTAAGAGGCATGGACACAAGCGCTATCCGGGCTGCTGTTGTTTCATTTGAGCATCACATGAACTATGATCTTTCGGGATACCCCAAGGTAAGACAATACAAAGAACTGGATTTTTATTCGAAGCTTGTGAGTCTTGCTGATCAGTATGATGCAATGACATCCTCAAGAGTCTATTCAAGGATTCCATTGTCTCCTGATAAAGCGCTTAGCATCATGATGGAAAGAGCCGGCATCCAGCTTGATCCTATTTTATTTAAGTTTTTCATCAATATGGTAGGCGTCTTTCCGATAGGAACACTTGTAATGCTTGATTCAAAAGAACTCGGACTTGTCTATGAAAGTGATGTCGTGTTTGCCGACAGGCCGAGGGTATTGCTGATAATCGACAATAAGGGAGAAAGGGTTAATGGGCCTGTTATAAACCTTACTGAAAAAGATGCAGCAGGCAAATACTTCCGGACAATAGTTAAAACCCTGGATCCCAATAAATACAAAATAAACCTTGCAGAATATCTCCTTTAGAAAACCGCAGTTCCATATTTCTTCTTGCGATTTTAGTGAGATTATTATTTAATATAAATAGGTTAGACTGTAATATTTCAAGTCTAAAATAAACAAGGGGTGAATTAATGATTACCGGGAAACCTTTATTTAATAGCCAGGAGATACAGGCAAAGGTTAAAGAGCTTGCTGTCAGGATAACGAGAGACTATTCAGGCAAGGAACTTCTTGCGGTTGGAATTCTTAAGGGCGCATATATGTTTTTTTCTGATCTTGTAAGGGCTATTGAGGCGCCCTTGACGCTGGATTTCATAATTGCCTCAAGTTATATTAAGACAGAAACATCCGGAGAGGTAAAGATATATTATGACATCAGGGAAAATATCCCGGATAAGCATGTGCTGCTCATTGATGACATTGTCGATACAGGCATTACCCTGAATTATATCAGGGAGAGAGTCCTTGCAAGATGCCCCCAAAGCGTTAAAGTTTGTGCATTCCTTGACAAGAAAGACAAGAGAGAGGTTGAGATCCCTCTGGATTATGTGGGGTTTGAAATACCGAATGAATTTGTGGTTGGTTATGGCCTTGACTACGACAATAAATTCAGGAATCTCCCTTATATTTCAATTTTCAAAGAAAGGAAATAAAAGGCACAAGATGTTCGAACTCATGATAGAAACGCATTTTGCTTCTGCACACCAGTTAAGAGGCTATAAGGGAGAATGTGAAAGAGTCCATGGACATAACTGGAAAGTACAGGTCTATATTCTTGCAGAAAGATTGAATGAAATAGATATAGCAATAGATTTCCATGATTTGAAAAAGATGACAGAGGAAATAGTAGGGCAGCTGGACCATAGGTTATTAAATGAGATTTTCCCTTTTACCGAAAAGAATCCATCTTCTGAAAATATCGCAAAATGGATTTATGACTCGCTCAGAAAGCGGATTGATAATGATGATATCAGTCTTTCTGCTGTTACGGTCTGGGAGTCAGAGACTGCATCTGCAACGTATTTTGAAGCATGAGTTATTGAAGAATATATCCAGCATATTCCTGAAGGAGAGACCAGGGTAGAATTTTATCATGACGATAAACATAGCAATAGGTTGCCATAGCTATCTTTTGGGTGAAGGGATAAAAAAGCTCCTCAAAAATGAAGACGGCATAAATATTATCGGTATATTTGACGAAGGAATAGATGTAAGGGAAATATTAAAACTGAATCCTGATATAATCATTGCTGATTATAAGATATTTCGTTCCTTTCCCGAAGACCCTTTCAGAGAAGAACAGGTGAAGATTATCCTCATCAGTGACAGGGCCTGGATTTCTGAAGTTGAGAGACAGATGCCGGAATTAATCTTAAGAGGTGTTTCCGGTATCCTGCCCCCGGAGGCGGATTCAGATATTCTGAAAAAGTCAGTCAAGGTTGTCTATGCAGGAGAACTGTGGATTGACGGCAAAATAATAAAGCATATGCTCTATAACATGAAGAATCTTGAAAAGAAAATAGATCTTACTAAAAAAGAAAAAGAGATCGCAAACCTTATCTGTAATGGATACAGGAATAAGGAAATTGCACAGAGACTTGATATCTGCGAACAAACAGTCAAATCACACTGCAATCGTATTTACAAGAAGATCGGTGTTTCTGACAGACTGCAACTCGCCCTTTATACTCACAAGATATGGCCGGGTCATATCTGAAGCATTAAAACCAAAGTGTATATCTTTTTAAAACCAATAACAATAAAAATTAAACCTTTAGGGTAATTGTAAATTATTTATATCTGTAGTAGAAGTAATATAGTTTGCAGAAAATCATATTAAGCGGGTCTTCTTCAGGAGGCAGCTTGCTCTTAAGACTAATATGTCCGGAGTGTCAGAAAGATTCATACAGTGTTTCTGTGGAGAACTTTAAACCGTGTCCTTACTGCGGAATTCTCTTTAGCGGGAAATATGGCGCTGAAAAAAGAGATGAAGGCCGCATAAACAAAGAGATCCCTTTTATCCTTCCGTATAAAGGTCAGAATCTTGAAGCAAGCACAATAAACTTTTCAAAAAAAGGATTGAATATCAAGATATTCGGCAAACCATCCCTCCCTGTCGGACATGTAATGGAATTCAGCATTGGAAACTCATTTGTAAAAGCACAGATTTTATGGTTTTTTAATGCTCCTGAAGTCTCTATAGCAGTGACAGGGCTAAAGATACTGGAAGGCAGTTTAAATCCTCAATGATTTCCAGGTCTCAATATATCTGATAACGCATCTAAAGGCAATTAAGAATTGTTAGATATAATACAGGATTTCCGTATTCTGTTCCAAAACCCGCTTCTTTTCTGTTAGAATTAACTCCCGATCATAATTTACCTGGATGAAGGAGGTAGCATGGATTATTTCTTAAATGAGGATCAGGTTATGATAAAGGAGCTTGTACGGCAGATATCTGAGGAAAAGGTTGTTCCTGTCAGAGGAGAGCTTGATGAAAAAGAAGAGTTTCCCTGGGAAATCATGAAAATCCTTTCACAATCAGATCTGTTTGGTCTTTTTATACCTGAAGAATACGGTGGAATAGGAAAGGGCTCTCTTGAATTATGTATAGCGGTCGAGGAACTCTCAAGGGCATGTCTTGGCGTTGCAACGACATACGCAGCGAACGCGCTCGGTACATATCCTATACTTTTTTTTGGTTCAGATGAACAAAAGAAAAAATATCTCCCTGATATTGCTGCCGGTAAAAGGCTTGTTGCCTTTGGACTTACAGAAGCAAATGCAGGCAGTGACGCTGCGGGCATACAGACTACTGCAAAGCCGGATGGTAATGAATATGTAATTAACGGCACAAAACAATGGATTACTAATGGAGGAGAGGCCGGGATTTATACAATTATTGCCATGACGGATAAGGCGAAAGGACCGAGAGGCGCATCGGCTTTCATCATTGAAAAAGATACCCCTGGTTTTCAATTCGGGAAAAAAGAAAAAAAGATGGGCATCAGAACATCATCAACAAGGGAACTAATATTTGATAACTGCAGGATACCCAGGGAGAATATTGTAGGCAAGGAAGGTATCGGGTTTATTGTTGCCATGAAGACCCTTGATAATGCAAGAGCCGGTGTTGGCGCGCAGGGCGTCGGCATTGCTCAGGGGGCATTTGAAGAAGCGCTGAAGTTTGCACGCCAGCGGGTTCAGTTCGGACATCCCATCATAAGTTTTCAGGCTGTTCAGCATATGCTTGCAGACATGGCTACGGAAATAGAGGCTGCACGCGCACTGGTATACGCTGTTGCAAGATATATGGACAGTGGAGCGCGTGAGGTATCAAAGGTATCGGCAATGGCAAAGGTCTTTGCTACAGATATGGCTATGCGTGTTACTACAAATGCAGTGCAGGTTATGGGTGGATCAGGGTATATGAGAGAATATCCTGTCGAAAAAATGATGCGTGACGCAAAGATTCTCCAGATTTATGAAGGCACAAATCAGATCCAGCGTAATGTTATCGGGCAGGCATTAATCAGGGAAGCAGCCAAGAAATAAATTGAATGTAAGGTGCAGCCTTGATGAAAACAAGGCTGCACCTTAAAATGCAGTAAATGAAAGAGTTACTTCTTTCCCCCCATCAATAATTCCGGATGAAGTTCAATATTTGCCTCTTTCATCGCTTTCTCTAAAAACTCTGTAACCTTTGTTTTAGTGCGTTCCTGAAGCAGCTTCTGCCTAATTTTTTCTTTTGCAGTATCAAAGGGCTCCATTCCAGGCTCTTTCTTTTCTTCAACCTTGATAATATGATATCCGAATTGCGTTTCTACGATTTCACTTACTTCTCCGGGTTTTAAAGAAAAAGCTGCATCTTCAAAAGGCGTTACCATCCTTCCTTTTGGGAAAAATCCTAATTCGCCTCCCTTGGGTTTAGAGCCTGTATCATCTGATACATCGGATGCGAGTTTTGCAAAATCTTCACCGGCTTTTATCTTTTTGAGAATTTCCCCGGCTTTTTCTTTGGCTTTTTTCTTATCGTTATCAGAAGCAGAGGGATCGGTTTTGATGAGTATATGCCGCGACCTTACCATCTCAGGCGTTTTGAATTCATCTTTATGACTTTCGTAATAAGCCTTTATATCTTCTTCTGAAACCTCCACTTTGTTCGTGACTTCTTTTTTCAGGTACTCAATTGCGATATAATTGTCCTTGAGCAGTTCCAGTTGCTCTTTTAATTCAGGATTTTTATCAAAACCTTTCTTTTTTGCAAGTTTAGATATTACGATTCCCTGAACATACTGTTGGAGCAGATTCTCTTTCAACTGGGGATTTTTTTCTATAAGTTTCTGTTTTTCACTGTCAAGATATCCGAGCATTTTGTTGAATTCCGAGATTGTTATTTTCCTGTCTCCAATTTTAGCCACAACGTCATCATCCTTAGCTGATACATTGCCATGAATGAATACCATTGCCAACAACAAACTTACAACGATTCCAAAATATTTGCGCATAGATAACGCTCCTCCATATATTGAATTTTATTGAACGAAAGCATACAGAAAAAATATATAAACACAAAATCAACGAAATGTCAAACTACTCATGATTTCTAAATAATTCTTTCAAGTGTTTATAGACAAATACCCTTTCAATGAAATTCTCAATAAGCTCTGGTTTATTTTGAGTATTTTAATTTTACAGTCTTTGCCCTTAAGTTATAATCAGAAAATGCATCTGATAAAAAGAATGTGATAAAATTTATCAATAACAAGTATCCGTCGCAAATGATTTTATTGGCATGATCATTAAGGAATCTATAATTATTAATGCAGCTATGAGTAAAGTATGGGATACATTTACTGATCTGACGTGCTGGATTAACTGGAACAGTGTTATGAAAAACGTCAGCTCAGAGGAAAAATGCCTTACAAACGGTAAAAACCTTAAATGTTGTTTCAGGCCTTTTATCTTTCCGATTCAAATGAGGATCAAGGTTGAAGAAATAATACCCTATGAACGTATAGTATGGTCTGCAAGGAAAAAAGGATTATTCGCATTTCACGAATTCTTCTTTCAAAAGAATGAAAGAGGCGTCCTGGTCACAAGCAAGGAGACCTTTTCAGGCTTTCTCGCCGGAGCATCCGGTTTGTTGCTGCCTGAAAAGAGGATGAGATCACTGACAAGGACTTTTCTGAAGGATATTAAAAAAGCTGCAGAGAGTTAAATGAAGAAAGATTAGAGGTTTATATTATTTCCTTTGCCTTTTTTATGATCGCATTTGCCGATATCTCTTCATAATCAAGGAGTTCTCCCGGTTTCCCGCTTTTTGGCATTTTTCTTACTGATAATGAATAAACAGGCGCTGCTACAGCGCCAAGCGCAGTCTTTACAGCTTCTCCAATACCTCCCTCTGTAAAATGATCTTCAACGGTAATAATTGCTTTAGAGGCCTGAGCAGCTTCATGTATTGTTGCCTGATCAAGAGGCTTAATGCTGTAAAGGTCAATGACACGAACGAAGATGCCTTCTTTCAGGAGTTCGCTGTAAGCATTCAGCGCTTCATGAAGTGTTATCCCGGCAGCAATAATTGTTATATGATCATTATCGCTTTTCCTCAATACTTTGCAGCCTCCAATACGGAAATTCTCGTTGTTTTTATACAGGATTGGAGTGTCTTTTCTTGTAGTGCGCAGGTAAACAATTCCAGGATGTTTTGCGGCTTCTTCGACAAGTTTTTCTGTGGATACAGCGTCTGAAGGATAAAGGACTACGCTATTCAGCACAGACCTGAACATGGCAATATCCTCAAGCCCCATCTGGGACGGGCCATCCTCGCCGATGGATACGCCTGCATGAGAACCCGAAAATTTTATATTGGGATCTGAATACTGGCACATCCTGATCTGATCGAATGCGCGGGTAAAAAATGCTGCAAAGGTTGAAATAAAAGGCATTTTACCGCGACGGGATAGGCCTAATGCTGTCCCTACCATATTCTGTTCTGCTATGAACATCTCGAAGAACCTCTCAGGGTATGCTTCTTTGAATATCCCGGCAAAGGTCGAATTACTCACCTCAGCGTCCAGGACCACCATGTCCGGGAATTGGGGAAAAATACGGACGAGAGCCTTGCCATATGCCTTACGTGTGGCAACATGTTTGTCATCCGGATAGTATATGCTTTGTGGTTTTTGGGGCAGCTTTGTTTCCGGTCTGAGATTCTCCGGTTTGCTAATTTCACCCCTAACTGAAATATCCACCGTACCAAGTTCCCTTAATGCCAGATTCAATTCGTCTCTATTGAGAGTTTTTCCATGCCATCCATCATGATCCTCAAGGAAAGAGACCCCTTTGCCTTTCTTGGTACCGGCAATAATCATAACAGGTTTATTTTTAGACCTTAGAGTCTTTTTAAAGGCGATCAGGATTTCCTGAAAAGAATGGCCATCAATTACGATTGTTTTCCATCCGAATGAAGAAATCCTCTTTTGGTAAGCCTTCAGATCGTGGCCGTACATTGTTTCTCCGCGCTGTCCAAGACGGTTTACGTCGATAATCCCGACAAGATTATCTAATTTGTAATAGGCTGCAATCTGCATTGCTTCCCACTGTGAACCCTCAGACATCTCGCTATCGCCGAGCAGCACATAAGTTCTGTAGGGAAGCTTATCGATAAATTTCGCGTTCAGGGCCATTCCGACTCCAATCGAAAGTCCCTGACCCAATGAACCTGTTGCTGCTTCAGTGTATCTGAAATTTGCGGTAGGGTGACCTTCAAGGGGACTGCTGAATTTCCTCATGGTCATCAGTTCTTTTTCCGTCAATTTTCCAGCAACACACCACAGAGCATAAAAAAGAGGAGAGGCATGGCCTTTGGAAAATATTAACCTGTCGTTATTAGGATGTTCCGGCTTATCTGCATCGAATCTGAAAATACCGCTGAAAAAAAGAACCGTCATTAAATCAGTTGCAGACAGAGAAGATGTCGGATGTCCTGACCCGGCCTCAGTTGTTGAAGCAAGTATATGGTAACGGATTAATTTTGCTGTTTTTTCGAATTTCTTGATATCTGCCATTAAACAAAAAGGGAAGGGGGATGGCTAAGCCATTGCCCCCGTTCTTTTCCGTCTTATTTCAGCGAACCTGTATAGATGTAATCGTTATCTTTTTTAACGCTATGGCATTTGATGCAGGCTTCTACTTTCCCCTCGGCTTCAACCTTTCCATCAGGGGCGTATTTTGCCCAGAACCAGTCGCCGGCGTCAGGGTTGTAAGCTCTTACTTTATACATCACAGTAACAGACATAAGTTTCTTGTCAGCAGAATAGTTCTCTTTTACAACTATTGATCCTTCAGGGAGCACGCCTTTTTTGCCCACAATGTTCATAAAAGCAGGGATGTTGACATATGTGGTTAAGAGCGAACCATGCGGCTCTGTGCCTTGATACAAGGATGTCTTTCCCGGCCACATCTTGAATTTTGCCTTGTAATCCATTTTTTTCAGTTGCTCCCATAAAATGGCCCCTTTCGGTTCAATAGCAGTGGCAGCTTGCGAGCCTCCTCTGCCACCGCCGCCACGAAAGGCCTGAGCCGGATCATTTCCAAAAAACATGATACCTGCGCTTGCCAGAATTGCAATCAACAGCAGAATTCTTTTCATTGTGTTCCTCCTGATATTAAAATGTATTAGAAATATTATAACCTTTCACCTCTTCTGTCATAAATCACCTCCTTACTATTTCTTTTCCGTATTGTCAAAACATAACCACAGAGATCACAGAAAAAGTATTGCATATTATAAAGATCAAATAAACAACTGAGTTCTCAGAGATTTTACAAGCTAAATTTCCCCTCTGAGTCCTCTCTGGTTAAATATCTCTTATTAATTTTAACAAAAAAAGCAAAATAGATGCCCTAATTATTAGAAATAAATTAAATAGGGACACATCCCAATATTCTTGACATGCAAGACTATAATCGATAGAATTTCCCATGCCGAGGATTGGGCGAGCAGTTGCTGCAGGATTTCCGCACCACGTAATTCAAAGAGGAAACAATCGAAAGCATGTCTTCTTTGATGAGAAAGACCGAAAGCAATATCTATTTCTGCTTAAGAAATATTCTGTGAAGTGGAAATCTCCGATCATGGCATACTGCCTTATGGGCAATCATGTTCATCTGCTGACGAAACCTGAGTCGGACGAATCATTGTATAAAATGATGCAGGGTCTTACCCTCTGCTATACGCAATATATAAACAGGTTGTACCAACGGACGGGCAGATTGTGGGAAAGTCGCTATCATTCATGCATAGTGGATCATGAGAAATACTTGTGGGCAGTAGCCCGGTACATCGAGCAAAATCCTGTACGAGCCGGTATGGTCAATAAAGCTGAAGATTATCCTTATTCAAGCGCCCGCGCTCATGTAAACGGCAGCAAGGATACAGTTTTAACAGAGGAACTCTTCAGTAATGACAGACATCCGGACTATATACTTTTGCTGCGATCCGATATTCCCCGGATAGAAATTGAACGTCTGCGATATGCTACAAAAACGGGAAGACCATTCGGCAAAGAGGGGTTTGTTGGCGATATGGAAAAGAAGCTTGAGCGAAGGCTATTGCAGCGCCCGAAAGGAAGACCAAGAAAGGAATATAACTGAAAATGGGATGTGTCCCTATTATTTTATTTTGCTTTTTTAGACGCCTATTGACAAGCCTCCGCAATAACGGTACAGTTCTTGAAGATATCATTGAAGGCAAACAGAACGTATAAAAGGGTAAGCATAATTCATGAGAAAGGATAAATCAAAATCAAAACATGCTGATGATCATCTCAGCCGTCTATCCAAGCTTATCGAGAAACCCGGAACGCCATTAGAAGGAATATTTGAAAAACTGGTTAATCAAATTCCCCTTGCATGGCAATATCCTGAGATTACATGCGCGAGGATAATTTTTGGAAATAAGGAATTCAAGGCAGATAATTTCAAAGATACGAAATGGAAACAGTCAGCCGATGTTATGGTTTATGGAGAAAAAGCCGGATGCGTTGAAGTGTGCTGCCTGGAAGAAAAGCCCGAATCTTATGAAGGTCCTTTTTTAAAAAAGGAAAGAGATTTGTTAGAAACAGTTGCAGGGCTATTAGGGAGAATCATCGAGCGCAAGAAGGCAGGGGATAAACTGAGAGAGGGCAAAGCAAAGTTCCGTGATTTTTTAGACCATATCAGCGACGGCATTTATAGGCTCAATAAAGACGGATATTTTACGTTTGTGAACAAAGTGATAGTAGATAGATCGGGAATTCCTCCGGAAAAGTTTTACACCTTGCATTTTCTTGACATTGTAATGCCGGAATACCATGAAATAGTGAAGAGGAATTTTGAAAGAGTTATTGGAGGTGAAGAAACGAACCCCTATGAATTGAGTTACAAAAGAGCTGATGGACGGATACTTAATGTAGAGGTTTACACTAAACCTATCTATGAAGGCGGAATAGTTATTGGTCTTCAGGGCGTCTCACGTGATATCACCGAGCGCAAGAAGATAGAAGAGTTGCTAAGGGAAAGCGAACAGAGATTTCGTTGCATCTTTGATTTATCTCCGCAGGCTATTGCCCTTACCGAGCTTGAAACGGGAAAAATAATTGACGTCAATAACAAATATTGTGAACTAACCGGGTATGAAAAGGAAGAGATTATAGGACGCACATCAATCGAAATCGGCCATTTCTCTGAGGATGATAGGGACACGTTCACAAAAGAATTGAAATCAAAAGGTTATGTTTATGGATTCGAAAAGGATTTTAGGTCCAGAGATGGGTCGGTTATAAACTCACTCATGTTCTCAAAAATTATTCAAGCAGGAAGAGATAATTTTATTATTACTATATTTATTGATATCACTTTACGTAAGCAGGCGGAAGAGAAGTTGTTACAATACCGCAAGCACCTCGAAGAGATGGTAAAAGAACGAACAGCGGAACTGGAAAAAGCCAATATGGAACTAACTGAGGCTAAAGAGCGATTTCAGACGCTCTCCGGCAGTTTGTTGAAAATAATGGAGGATCAAAGGCGACATATAGCCAGGGAATTACATGATGAAATCGGACAACAACTGACTGTCTTGAAAATTAATCTGCAAAATGCTCAACAATTATCGAATTCTAAAGAATGCCCGAAGCCCTTAAATGACACTATGGCTATTGTTGAGAGTTTAGTTCAGGTGGTGCGCAATTTATCGCTCGAATTGAGACCTTCGGTCCTTGACGACCTTGGGCTGGCGCCGGCGCTGCGAATGTATGTAAAGCGTCTTGAGAAAGAAGCAGGAGTGGCAATAAATTTTGTTGCAGATTCGCTATATCACAGGCTTCCTCCGGATATCGAAAACGCTTGTTTCCGTGTAGCACAGGAGGCATTAACAAATGTAATTAAACATTCTAAAGCTCAAAAAGTTGGAATAGAATTAAGGCAAGTGGAAAATAAGTTGCAACTGACTATATTTGACGATGGAATTGGCTTTGATGTACAATCTGCACTGGAACAGGCCAAAATGGGCAGAAGTTTTGGATTGTTGGGAATACATGAGCGCATTTTCTTAGCAGGTGGTAAAATCAAAATTGAATCAACGCCTAAAAAAGGAACTAAGATACAGGCATATTTTCCATTGCATGAAGAATCATGAGAGAACCTATTCGTGTAATAATTGTAGATGACCATGATCTTGTCCGCGCCGGATTTATTTCTTTACTAAAAAACCTCAGCGGCATTCAGATAATTGCTGAGGCGGGAGAAGGTTATGAAGCATTACGTTTAATTAAAGAAAATAAACCGGATGTTGTTTTGCTGGATATAGCAATGCCCGGACTCAATGGTCTCGAGGTAGCAGACCGTATACGCAAAGAATTTCCTGAAGTGCGTGTTATTATCCTTTCCATGTATGTCAATGAAGAATATGTGTTGCAGGCAATGCGTGTTGGCGCAGCAGGATATCTGATGAAAGACTCAAAATCTGAAGAACTCGAACTTGCCATAAAAACTGTTGCGAGTGGCAAGACATATCTGAGTTCTCCTGTTTCCAAAAAGGTTATTGAGGACTACATTAAACAGCCTCTTAAGACAGGATCAATTGCGAATAAAAACGGAGTGTATGAGAGATTGACGCCCCGTCAGCGGGAGGTAGTCCAATTAATTACTGAGGGATATACGACTAAAGAAATTGCAAAAAAGCTAAACCTCAGCGTAAAAACAATTGATGCGCATCGAACACAGATAATGGAACGTCTCGATATCCACGATATTGCAAGCCTTGTGCGATATGCCATCCAAATGGGAATAGTAAAAATAGACTAATAGCGTTAAATTTATTTCCACCCTTAATTTTATAAGGTAATTACCCTATAAAATTTAGTTTTGTTTCAGGTTGTTCCCCGATTGTAAATCTGACAAACGACTAATAAAATAAATCAACTTAAGTTATTGTTTCAAATAGGCTATTTGTTGTATTTCTTGAGGGAAACAGACTAAATGACAATGCAAGAAATTAAGAAGATTGCAAAAGCAAAGGGCCTGATATTCCATAATGCGGGTAAGACTACAATTATCCGTTCAATCCAGCGAGCCGAAGGACTTAATGATTGTTTTGCAACATCGAGAGCCAAAGAATGTGAGGAAAATTGTTTTTGGAAAAAGGAATGTTTTGCCTATATCCAGGAAGGATAGTTGTAGGAAGGGGTGGGTCAGACCCCGCATATCCTCTGGGCAATAACAGGTGCATCCCGGAGGTCTCTCTAAGGGAAAGCAGGGTTTTCCTGCTTTCCCGACTAAACAGGAAAAGGATAGAAAACGAACGAAGATAAAGAACCAATTCATGCTCCGTGATGATGCTCACGGGTTTTTAAAAAATCTTTATAAAATATAAGGAGGTGAGGAAATTTGAGTGCGGAGTGCTTCATAAGAAAATACAGGAATTGTTTAAGGGGAAACATAAATTAAAGAAATGGAGGTGAAAGGATGAAGAAGTTTTTATTACCTATTC
>VGWX01000023.1 GCA_016873615.1 Nitrospira sp.
GATGGATAGATGGCTATCAGGTCGCTCTCAAGGGTGGTATGTATATTCTGTTCTAATGTGAGATAGAAGAGATCTTTATTTTTATACTCATTAAAATAAGGATAATATCCATATTCGAGGTAATCCTTGAAAAGGGCAAGTATTTTTTTATCTTTTTTTTCTACTGAGTTGATGATATCATCTGCTGTGCGCTGATGGTTCCTGGTTATCTCCTCAAGGCTGAAGCTTTTGAGACTAATTCCAAGCACAAGCTCGATAAATTCCCTGAATGACATTCCGAACATCCTGTAAACCACAGCTCTTCTGCTCAAATCGCGGCTGCCTTTATAGATTTCCAGAGCAGAACTGCCTGAGGCTACTATTGTGAGCTTTGGGAATGTGTCATAGATACTCTTTAATTCAGTTGACCAGGTATGATATTTATGTATTTCATCAAAGCATATCATTTCGCCACCGAGATTATAAAACTGCTCGGCTATTTCATAGATGGAACGGCTGCCGACAAGGAAATGGTCTGCCTGAATGTAAAGTGCTTTTTTTGTAAATATATCATTGTCATAAAAGGCCAGAATATTCTGAATAATGGCTGTGGTTTTCCCTACACCCCTCTGACCAACAACAATAGAAAAACGGTTTTTCAAGGGATTTGATTTCAGGAAATACCTTATGTAATCCCTGTTGTTTATCTTAATAAAATTCTGGCTGAGACGGATTAATTCTTCCAGCATATTCTTCTCCTGCTGTTAGTAATATGTTACTATCGTAACAGAATATTAATAGTAATGCAATACTATTAATATTTATTTTGCAACCATTTAGGAAGGATTGAAATTGGTAGTTGCAAGGCACGAAAGCTTTCGGGATTAGCCTATGTTAATGAGGAGAAAATATTTAGGAAGGAGGTTGCCATAGTGTAACAGCACGCAAGTGGAGACAGTTCACGCTTGTTTTATGCACCTGCCTGCCAAATTGTACCGGTGATTTTTCATTCATGAGAGCTAATGTTATATTATTCAAATACCATTTTTTCAGCGAGGACGGATTGGGCATGGACCTTATCGTAAAAATGAAATTCGGTTCTCATCTTTATGGAACGAGTACATCGAAATCCGATGTGGACTATAAGGGAGTTTTTTTGCCTTCAAAGAATGAGGCGCTGTTGGAAAGAATCCCGAAATGCCATAATTATTTTTCCAGCAATTCCAAAGCAAAAAACACGCCCCATGATATTGATGTGTAGATTTATTCATTGCATTATTTCATCAACCTTGCGTGCGAGGGGCAGACAGTGGCTCTTGATATGCTCCACGCACCTGATTCGGTCAGAAATAGACAGTTCGGCCATTTTCGAAGACTATTTGATGAGCCAGTTGTCAGAATTGTCTCTCTGCTCATTTAAAAAGACCGCAAAAGAGGCGCTGGAATCTTTTGACGTGCTTTTTAGAAAGATGCTGAAGATAGTTTGTTGACCTCAGCGAAATTGTCTGATCCCCTTTCAGCATTTCCTGATTCCCAATGTCCATCTGAATAGCCGACCGTTTGCAAGAAGAATATTAAAACTTTTTCCTTATTTCTCCGATTCGCATTATTTTTACATCACGCTTTTTTCTGGTGAATACAAAAGGTTTTTGCAATTGGTTAAGAGGCTGAAGGATATATAACGGGAGGTCGAAAAATATTTTACCAATAAAAACTTCATTATAAGAAAGGAGGAGAACAAGATCGCTGTCCTGTATTTGAGCATGCGGCTCGACAAGAAGCAAATCCCCCTCAGTGATATAGGGGGAACATGCAAGGGGAACAGTTCCCTTCAGGAAAAAAGCTGAGTCTCTTCAAAATATTCTTATGGGGATGAAAGAGTATTACAGGACAACAAAGCGTACCGGAAATAAAATCATTTTCCAGGGTAAAAAGGAAATGATCAAGGAAAATATATGCTGGGACGATATCATATTGCCTGATGCCCTGAAAAATGACATACGACGGAAGAAAGATATTGCCTCTTATGTTTTTTGTGCTGGAGGAAATTATTTTATCAGACTTCGAAAGGCATTCTCAAAATCCTGGATATGGCTTACAAAAAAGTTCTTTATATCCTGCCAGGATATGGTTTTGTCTAACATCATGGGCTCCGGGCTTCTCTCGGCATCTTCGAAATAAGTGATCCCCTTCAACAGATGAAAATAATTAAGACGTTTACCGAATTTTTTTCCGGCAAGTTCTACAACATTCTTAATGCCAAGTTTCTGTACCCCGCAATAGAGGTCATAAAAGTCTTTTTTTTGACCTCTTTCGCTGACCGTACGCAATTTTTCAGCTGTAATATCGCGCCAGTCCGCAATATTGAGAGTGTTTAACTCTATAAAGGGAAAGATTATCAGGCCGTCATAGAAAATAAACGATGATTTTACCCTTTCGAGAATACAGTAAAGTGTTCCATGGCCTCGCATTTCCCCTTCTGAATAAATATGGTGATTTTTTATGAGGGAAGATAGGTTTTCAGGGGAGAATTCCCTGTTTGTAAAGAAATCAAGATCAAAGGATTTCCTGTGGCCAATTTGAAGGGCAAGTCCTGTTCCTCCGGCAAGATAGAAAGAAAGATCCTGCAAAAACCTCAATTTGGTGCTTAGCAGGAGCATATTTTTATCTGCTGTCTCAGGATGCATAGCCTGAAGTGTCACAGAAGGATCGAGTTCTGGGGGAGAGAATTCTGCTTTTTTGAATGGTATCTTTGATTTGTTCTTTTGAGAAACTATTTTTCATCCAAATCAGATCATCGATATCGCCAAACTCAAGAATCCGCTCAATAATGAAAAACCAGTCATTTTCACAGGAAAGATGATCCCTGTCGACGTCCCAGAAAAGGGTTTTTTTATCGAGGGTTTTCATGATGTTATTATAACAGCCGGGAAGCAAAGTTCCAACAGGAAGCAGGCGCCGATAAACAGATAATAACCAATAACCAATTCATAGTTACGAATCAAGATTATCCAACGGCAGCCGTATACTGAATGTCGTCCCTTTCTCACTGCTGTCAACAGAAATACTTCCTCCGTGAGAGACAACTATCTTGTGAACTATTGCAAGACCGAGGCCTGTTCCCTGTTCTTTGGTGGTAAAAAATGGAAGAAAGATCTTATCCTTTATATCTTCCGAAATACCATGACCTGTATCAGATATCAGAATATCCATAAAATCCCCTGTTGAAGGTAGAGCCTTAATCTTCAGATCACCTCCCTGAGGCATTGCATCGACAGCATTCTGGATAAGGTTTATAAAAGCCTGTCTTAAAAGCACTTCATCCACTTTGAGAGCAGGCAGCGCATTTATATCGATATTCAGACTAAAATCTGTTCTTTTCCCTGCGACTGATGTGACACAGTTTTCTATAATTGCCTTAAGATTGCTCTTGGTTAAATTTAGTTCAGCCGGTTTTGCGAAAGATAGAAAATCAGAGATAATCCTGTCCATGACAACGATTTCCCTGGATATGGCTTCTACAGTAGGTTTGAGAGAGTTATCAGCCTTTTTTGACAGGAGTTTTGTGTACCCTGCAATAACGCCCATAGGGTTTCTGAGCTCATGCGCAATCCCTGCTGATATCTCACCGAGGCTCGAAAGTTTGTCCCTGAGCTTTATCTGTGACTCAACAGCCTTGAGATGGGTAAGGTCTGTAAAGACGAGTATCTGGCCGATTATCATGCCCTCCCTGTCTTTTAAAGGGGATAGTGTGAGACCTAACCATATTCTCTTCCCTGACGGCGTTGTATACGCTACCTCACCTCTTTCAATTACCTTTCTGTCGTTTAAAAAATCGATTATTGGTTTGTTCAATACAGCTGTGTGATATTCACCGGTAATATTCTCTTCTCTGACCTCCAGTATCTTTTCAGCAGCGAGATTGACTTTTGTTATTCTCATCTCCTGGTCAAAACTGATTACCCCGCTTGGAACACTCTGAAGTATATTTTCATTGTAACCTTCGATTGCTATCGCTCTGTCTTCTGCCTTTTTCCCCAGGATCTCAAGTTCTTTTTCTTTTTCTTTGAGTTGCGATACCAGTTCATGAAATGTATCAACTACAAAACCGACCTGAGATGCGTCCTTTTGTTTCAGATTTTTACTTGTCCGGTAAAAGCCGATGAATAGCCTGATGAGATATAAAAGAATGATGAGGACAATAAGGAACAGGATCGAATAGAAAAATATTATTCCGGTATCCAGCGAATTATTCATCTGTCAAAATACCAGTAAAGTATTTCCTGGCCATAAAAGAGCGTAATCAGTGCGCCGAGGGCAAGGAATGGTCCGAATGGAATCTTGGTCTTTCGACCTTTGCCTTTGGCAATCATGAGGAATATTCCCAGGACAGCTCCGGAAATACTGCCGAGAAATGTTGTCAGAAGCACGGATTTCCATCCCATTAAGGAGCCTACCATTGCCATCATCTTTATATCACCGCCGCCCATTCCACCCCTGCTTAGAACAGCTATAGCATAGAAGAGCCCTCCGCCAACCAAAAAACCGATGATTGACGCCTTTATTCCAAGTAGAGAATGCCTCATGAACGGGTCAGGCATCAGGAACGATCCTGTAACAAGTCCTATCAATATCCCCGGAAGGGTTATTCTGTCAGGGATTATCTGAAAGTCCAGATCAATGAAGGTTATTACAATGAGCGCAGAACAAAATATGGAAAAGACGATACCCTGCAACCCTAAACCGAATCTCCATAAGACTAATACATAAAGCAATGCATTCAGAGACTCGACCAGAGGATATATAAGCGATATCCCGGCCTTGCATACCCTGCATCTGCCGCCAAGAAAGATATAGCTTAGTATCGGGATATTATCATAGGGTTTTATAGGGATATTGCATGAAGGACACCGTGAGGACGGTGAGATTATTGAGAGATTTCTCGGTAGTCTGTAAATGCATACATTCAGAAATGAACCAATAGCAGAACCAAATATAAAAAATATTATATATGGAATTATATTCTGCATTATTCAGAATAGCTTACGTGCTGCTTATTTCTGAGGCCTTCTTTTTGGTCGATTCTATCTCACTGTCGATCTTTGCGATCTCATCCATGGCGTCCATGATGAATCTGTCTTTAAGTATGGACCTCTCAGATGATTCTTTCAGCTCACAAACCCGACTGCCTATGCTTTTCATCAGTTCATCTCTTTTTTTCTCAAGCTGATCTGACTGATAGAGCAGTTTTATTAAGGAAAACTCTATCTTCAGTCTGTCCGAGAGTATCGATGAAAACCACTTTATCTTTTCAACTCCGGTGTCGAAATTAGTTCTTAGTCTCTTTATCATGCTCTCCCTCAACCGGTCTTGAACAGTTCGATCTTTCCTGCCCAGAAATTTTCGAGAGATTCCCTCATGAGTGGATATCCCTTAAGGTCCGGGTCTTTGTCAATTAAGGTAAAAGCCTCTTTCCTTGCTTCATTCAGGAGTATAGCATCTCTGACAATATTTGCAATTCTCAGGTCCGGAATGCCTGATTGACGGGTTCCGAAGAATTCTCCGGGCCCCCTGATATTCAGGTCTTCTTCGGCTATCCTGAAACCGTCATTGCTCTTTACCATTATATCAAGTCTTCTGCGCGCTTCATCTCCGTAATGTTCATATGCCAGTAATATACAATATGATTGATATGCTCCCCTGCCGATCCTTCCTCTCAGCTGATGAAGCTGGGAGAGGCCAAACCTCTCTGCATGTATTATAATCATAAGTGTGGCATTTGGCACGTCTACGCCTACCTCAATTACGGTCGTGCTTACAAGTATATCCATCTCTCCCTGTTTAAAAGACGCCATTATATCTTCTCTTTCCTGCGCCTTCATCCTTCCGTGTATAAGACCTATCCTGAATTCAGGAAACAGTTTTTCCAGGCCGCTCTTGCCTGTTGTTGCCGACCTTAGATCAGTCTTTTCAGATTCCTCGATGACCGGATAAACCACATAAACCTGTCTTCCCTTTTTTACCTCTTCTCTAATAAAACGGTAGATGGATTCCTTTTGTTTTTCATGAAATAAAAGAGTAGTCACAGGTCTTCTGTCAGGAGGCAGTTCGTCGATAACAGAGTAATCGAGGTCGCCATAAAGGGTAAGCGCAAGTGTCCTCGGTATAGGAGTTGCTGTCATGACAAGGACGTCAGGGTTCATAGCCTTTTTCTTGAGCAAGGCCCTCTGCATGACGCCAAACCGGTGTTGTTCATCTATGACGGCAAGGCCGAGGTTTTTGAATACCACTCCTTCCTGTATCAGGGCATGGGTTCCGACGATCAGATCAATCTCTCCTGAAGCAATGCTGTCGAGGGGCCTTTCTTTTTTGCTTCCTGTCAAAATGCATATTTTCAGACCCATATCCTCAACGATTCTGTATATATTAATGAAGTGCTGTTCCGCGAGTATTTCCGTCGGCGCCATAAGGGCTGACTGATAACCGCATTCGGCTGCTATCATCATCGCCATCAATGCAACAACTGTCTTTCCACAACCAACATCGCCCTGTATCAGCCTGTTCATTGGGTGGGGCCTTTTCATATCAATCAGTATGTCATTGAAGACCCTCTCCTGAGCTTTGGTCAATCTGAATGGAAGCATGCTGAGGAGCTGTTTCAAAAGCCTCTTCTCAGGATTAAAAGCGATTCCTTTTTCGAGTACGTTTCCCTTTTTCAGTGCGGCAAGGCCGAGCTCAAGCATAAAAAGCTCATCAAACGAGAGCCGTTTATGAAATTCAGTCGCTCCTCTGTTGAGAAGTTCGAGATCAGTATTTATTTCAGGGAAGTGTACCTGTGCAAGACTTGCAGAGATATCCGGCAATGCGTACCTTTTCAGAATCTCTCCGGGGATTGTCTCGCAGACATCCTTAATACAGGTATGTGCCATGTTGTACATTATTGACCGCATCTGTCTTGAGGTTAGGCCGCTGGTCACCCTGTATACAGGAACAATTCTGTTCATATGAATAAAAGAATCTCCGGCATTGCTGATGATCTCATACTCAGGATTGTCCATCTCGAGTCCGATTCCCCAGTAAGGATTTCTCCTGACATTTCCGCAGAGCAAAACTTCCTGTCCTGTCTTGAAGTTCTTTTTCATAAAAGGCTGATTGAACCATTTGCCCTTTAAAAGAGCGCTGCCGTCGTTAACAGTGAGCTCAAATATCTTCAGATTCCTGCCCGGCAACTTGATGACTTCAGCAGAAATTACTTTTCCATATGCGGTTTGAAGATTGCCGTATGTGAGGTCGCTTATTTTTTTGATATTACTTCTGTCTTCATATCTGTAAGGAAGGTAATAGAGAGCGTCTTTAACTGATTGAATACCGAGCCGGTTGAGAAGTTTTGCCCTGTGAGGTCCTACGCCTTTTATATACTGGATTTGAAAATCTGATAGGTCTTTAGGCATCAGCAGAAGGAGGAGAGAATGTCTTGTCCGCTTCTTCTATGCGCATCTTGGAATATTCGGATTCACTAAGTATATCGATATCCCAGCCTGTAAGTTTCATCGCAAGTCTGACATTCTGACCTCTTTTGCCTATAGCGAGGGAGAGCTGCTGGTCGTTCACAACAACCATTGCTGTCTTGGATTCTTCATTAATTCCTATTTTGTCCACTGTTGCCGGGCTCAGCGCCCTTGCAACAAGCTGTCTTGGGTCATCAGTCCATGCGATGATATCGATCCTTTCTCCCCTGAGTTCACGAACTATTGACTGAACCCTTGTGCCTTTCATGCCGACACATGCGCCTACCGGGTCAATAGACGGATTTTTTGAAAATACAGCGAGTTTTGTCCTCTCACCGGGTTCTCTGACAGTATCTTTAATAATAACAAGTCCGTCATTGATTTCCGGAACTTCCATTCCGAATAAGGCAGCAACAAATTGCGGGCTTGACCTTGTCACCATAATAGCCGGTCCCTTTGGGGTAATCCTGACGTCTTCTATATATGCCCTGATAGTATCGCCTCTCTTCAGGTTTTCATTCGGAAGGATATCTTTTACCGGAAGCAATGCCTCTGTTTTGCCGATATTCAGGAAGTATATTCCTTTTTCTTTTCTCATGATTGTACCACCGATAACCTGACCGACCTTGCCCTTGAATTCATTGTAAATTACATCCCTTTCCGCCTCGCGCACCCTCTGAAAAATAACCTGTTTTGCTGTTTGGGCAGCGATTCTGCTGAAGTCACGCAGATCCAAGGGAATATTGACTGTATCACCCTCTGCTGCCTCTGGAGAAATCTTTCTTGCACTATCAAGGGAAATTTCTTCATCTTTATCTGATACCACCGACACAATCTTTTTTATCTCAAATGCTGATATGTCACATGTCCTGGGATCAATTGTGAGGTCGATATTTGTTCTGCCGCCGAACTTTTTCCTTGCAGCTGAGAGCAAGGCAGAGCGTAAGGTTTCAAGAAGCACATCTCTTGTTATACCTTTCTCTCTGCTGATCTGGTCTACTACATAACAGAGTTCTTTGGACATTAAATCTCTATCTCCAGTTTTGCCTTTGATATCTTATCAAATGGTATATCTATTTCCTGGTTGTTCACCAGGAGTTTTACAAAATTGCCGCTGACTGACGATATCCTGCCGCTGAAGAAATTCTGGTTATTGATCTTTTCAGCGGTAACAATTCGCGCCGGTTTCCCCTTATGTTTCTCGAACTCCTGTAAGCTCCTCAAAGGTCTGTCGATGCCGGGAGAAGAAACCTCAAGGTTATATCGTCCGGGAAAGATGTCTTCGACATCGAGCAGAGCCCCAAAAGCTCTGCTGAAATTCTCACAGTCATCGAGAGTAACGCCTCCCTCTCTATCTATACTGACTCTGAGCAATAGCTTCCCCTTTCCTAACAGCTCAATATCAAAAATTTCTACACCCTGCTCATCAGCAACCTGTTCAGCAAACATAAAAACCTTTTTCTTAATGCTGTCGTTCATATAGAAACCTGAAAAAGCCCTATAAAACAAAAGAGTGGGACGACCCACTCTTCGAATAAACTAATAATAGGATTTTAAAAAATATACCAGTTTTTAATAAAAAAAGCAAATTCAGGGGATAAGTACGAATTGCCTATCCCCTGAATTTCTACACATAAATTATTTTTTTGCTGGTTTCTCCGGTGCCGGTGCCGGCGCTGGCGCTTCAGCCGGCTTCTCCGGTGCTGGTACCGGCGCTGGCGCCTCGGCTGGCTTTGGAGCCTCAGGTTTTGGTGTCTCCGCCGGCTTGCAACCAACGGTAAATGCCACTAATAACATTAATGATAAAACTAATGCTATAATCTTCTTCATTAAAATATCACCTCCTTCCAAGAATACTTACTTAATATCTTAAAAAGATATTATAACAGCGAATCTTTATCAAATGTCAAATGCAGGAAATTTTATAACGTATCTTTTTTAAAAATCAAGATAATTTTTCATACAATGATATCATCAAGTATATTTTATTATAAAAAATTAACGTATGCTAAAAAACTCTTTACCTGAAAAATATAATTATGTTATCATAAAAACCCTCTCTTTAATTAAAGGAAGAGTGAGAGATGAAAAGTTTCTTGCATGTAATAAATTACAGGGGCGATTATCGAAGATTCTCGAATCGCCCTTTATAGTCGGAAAGGAGCATCATAAAAATGTTAATCATCGGTGAAAAGTTAAGCATAATAGCAAAAATAGTAAGAGAAGCCATGATGAAAAAAGATAAAGGCCCCATACAGGATATCGCAATTTTTCAATGGAAATCAGGCGCAGGGGTGATAGACGCTAACATAGGACCGGCTGAAGACGGCGGTGAGGATTTAATGCAATGGATGGTTACTGCCATACAGGAGGTTGTCCCTTTGCCGGTTTGTCTTGATACAACAAATTATAAAGCGGTAGAGGCCGGTCTACGGGTTCATAACAATCAATGGGGGAGGCCTTTGATAAATTCTACATCAAATGATCCTGAAAGATTTGCAATGCTTGAACTTGCAGCCAGATATAATTCTCAGATAATCGGCCTTACAGTAGGCAAGGGGGGATTGCCTGCAGATGCAGAAGAAAGGGCTGCCATTGCTGCGGATATCATGGCAAGGGCTGCAGAATATGGAGTAGCGCTCGAGGATTTATACCTCGACCCGCTTGTCCTTCAGGTAGCAACTTCCCAGGACCATGCATTACATGTTATTAAGGCGGTTAAGATGTTTCAGGAACTGAATGATCCGCCTATGAAAACGGTTGTTGGTCTCAGTAACGTCTCAAATGGCTGCCCGAAACACTTGAGACCTGTCCTGAACAATTATTTTCTTTCTCTCTTGATGTATGAAGGTCTTACTGCTGCCATAGCAGATGCGCATGAGATATCACCAATAGTTAAGACTATAGATGTGCTGCTGGGTAAAACACTGTATGCACATTCATATATGGAAATGTAATAGATAGGGTTCAAGGGTTCAAGTGAAAGTAACACACGAATCCTTGACCTCTTGAACCCTTGAACCCTTAATTTCAGAGGAGGAGACATGGCTTTGGCGCTGCCGAAAGAAATTTATTCAGGTAAGGTCAATTCTGTAACAATCGGTACCGGCCCCGGGGCGCTTACCTTCGGGGGTGAAAATGTTCTTCCATTCCATACCTTTGAAGGTTCATCGTCAAATAGTCCGGTTATAGCCTGCGAAATACAGGATATTCCACCGGATGACTGGCCTGAGGAAGTACAGAAGCCTTATAAGAATGTATCGCATAATCCTGTAACATGGGCCAAATTCTGTCAGGAAACATTAAAGGCAAAGGCTATTGCACTCAGGCTCACAGGCACCCATCCCGACAGAGAGAATCGCTCACCGGAAGAAGCGGCAAAAACCGTCAGGGATGTGATTTCAGCGACTGAGCTCCCCCTGATTATTCTTGGAAGCAATCACACAGAGAAAGATGCTTCTGTTTTAATCTCTGCAGCAGAGGCTGCCAAAGACAGGAATTGTATCATCGGCAAAGCACAGGAAGCGAATTATAAGACGATCGCTGCTGCTGCAATGGCTAACAACCATAAACTGATCGCAATGTCAGAGCTTGATATCAATCTCTCGAAGCAGTTGAATATTCTTATTACACAGATGGGGTTTGATAAAGAGAGAATTATCACAGACCCAATGTGTTCTGCTCTCGGGTATGGTCTTGAATATACATATTCGGTTATGGAGCGGATACGGCTTGCTGCGCTTACACAGAATGATTCTACCATGCAGCAGCCGATGCTGGGTGATGTAGGCATGTACGTCTGGAAGGTTAAAGAGACCCAGGCTGCTGAATCAGATGTCCCGCAATGGGGAAGTCTGGAAGAAAGAGGGATAGCATGGGAGGCAACTACTGCCATGGCCCTGCTTATGGCTGGAACTGAGCTTCTCATCATGAGACACCCAAAGGCAATTGAAGCAGTGGAAAAAGTAATCGGTGAATTAACTAAAGGTTGAGACTGAGGTTGAGGCTAAGTTTTTCTTAACCTTAACCTTAACCTGATATTTTCGGAGGTTTATAATGGCTTTAACCGGCGTAGAAATATTCAAACTCCTGCCAAAGACAAATTGTAAGAAATGCGGCTTCCCTACCTGCCTTGCCTTTGCTATGAAACTTGCTCAGAGACAGGCAACTCTTGACGCATGTCCTGATGTCTCTGAAGAGGCAAAACAGAAACTCGGCGCGGCCTCAGCTCCACCTGTAAGACCAATTATCATGGGGACAGGTGAGAAGGCAGTCAAACTCGGGGAAGAGACAGTGCTTTTCAGGCATGACAAGCGATTTGTCAATCCGTGTGTTTTTGCGCTTGAGATACAGGATACGCTCCCGGATTCTGAAATCGATCTTAAGATTAAGGAGGTTCTTGATTCTGAGATTGACAGGGTAGGTCAGAAGCTGAGGATTGATGCAATTGCACTGAAGAATACTTCAAATGACACAGGCAGATTTGAGTCTCTTGCAAAAACTGTTGCGGCAAAGGCGCCTGAAGTCCCTGTTATTATATGCGCGACAAACCCCCGGTCTGCCGAGACCGCAGCAGTAGTATTCTCAAACAAGAAACCGGTCATTTACGGAGTGAATTCAGAAAATGCAGAAGCAATGACAGGCATTGCAAAGACATATAAAACAGCGCTCGGTATTATGGCAAAGGGGCTGGATGAACTTGCTAACCTTACTGAGAAAATCAAATCACTCGGTGTTGAAGATATAATAATGGATTCCGGTGCAAGGAAGGCGAAGGAAATTTTAGAGCACAATACATTAATCAGGAGAGCTGCTATCAAGAAGAATTTTAAGCCCCTCGGATATCCGGTGATAACTTTTGCACAGCGTGAAGACAGTCTTGTTGAATCACTCATTGCATCCATAGGCGTCGCAAAATATTCTTCAATAGTTGTCCTTAGCAGCATAGAAAAATGGAAGAATCTTTCTCTGTTCACCTTAAGGCAGAATATCTACACAGACCCCCAGGTGCCGATGCAGGTCGAGCAAAAGATATATAAGATAGGAGAACCGAATCCGGAATCGCCGCTCATGATCACAACAAACTTCTCACTTACATATTTTATCGTCTCAGGAGAGATTGAAAACAGCAGGGTACCGGGTTATCTCGCTGTTATGGACTGCGAAGGCCTGTCTGTGCTTACAGCATGGGCAGCAGGGAAATTTACAGCATCAAAGATTGCACAATTTATTAAAGAAAGCGGGGTAGAGAGCAATATAAAACACCGGGAGCTTATTATCCCTGGTTATGTTTCGATACTGAGCGGAGCAATAGAAGATAAACTCGATGGATGGAAGATAACAGTCGGGCCCAGGGAGGCAAACGGATTGCCTGCATTCCTGAAATCAAGGGCAGCATAAAATAAAGTAGACAGTAGGTTGTAGACAGTAAACAGCATTTCCTGTCTACTGTTTGCTATCCACTAAATGAGGAGGTTGGGATGTCTAAGTTAATAGCCTCAGCTGCTATAAGAGGCGCACATAAACTTGTAATACAGGCTGAAGAAATGCTTGAAAAGGCTATTACTGAAAAGGGTGGAGGTTTTCCTTTTGAATTCCCTGATACAGCATATTATCTTCCCATGATATATGCCATGACTGGTTTTCCTGTAAAGACACTGTCAGATATGAAAGTCGCGCTCGGGATGGCAAAGGAGTTACTTTATGCAGAACCTGAAGAACACCTCTGGAAACCTTATTTAGGTGAGGCGCTTGATTCCGGCATGGCAGCGCTTTTTGCTGAAGAAATTATTATGGCATTACGCTATATCAATGGACTTGAGCCGGTTGTAGATCCTGAAACAGGGTATGTCTATAATGGTTTTATTACAGATACTATTCAGAGGAATTTAGGCATCCAGCTTGTTGACGGGACAATGCCTGGTTTTGCTGCGGTCATCGGAGCAGCGCCTGATGACGATACTGCAGTAAAGATAATAAGAGAACTCCAGGAGAAGAATATCCTTACCTTCCTCTCAGGCCACACCAATGGTAATAGTGTAACGAAACAGCTTCAGAGAAAAGGTGTTGAACTGGGCTGGGATACGAGAATCGTTCCTCTTGGCTATGATACAGAACATACACTTTATGCCCTTGATTGGGCAATAAGGGCATCACTTATTTTTGGAGGCAAAAAACCGGGAGATTTTAAGGAGCATCTAAAGTACCAAAAAGACAGGGTCTTTGCATTTGCAATTGCCCTTGGAGATTTAGACGACATTAAATGGTCAACAGGAGCCGGCGCTATAAATATGGGGTTCCCTGCTATTTGTGATACGGATGTGCCGGTCATACATCCGACCGGTGTATGTATATATGAAGAGGTTGACAAAGAGTTTGACCATAATAAGATTGTACAGAAGGCGATTGAAGTCAGAGGTTTAAAAATTACTGTTGAGAAGCCTCCAATACCGGTTGCATACGGGCCTGCATTTGAAGGTGAGAGGATAAGAAAAGAAGACATGTTTATAGAATTCGGCGGGAATCGTACACCTTCATTTGAATGGGTAAGGATGAGAGAAATGGAAGATATCGAGGATGGCAAAGTCACCGTGATTGGCAATAACTGGCAGGAACAGTATGAGAAAGGCGGGAAGATGCCTTTGGCCATTGTCATTGATGTGGCAGGCAGAAAGATGCAGAAGGACTTCGAACCGGTTATGGAAAGAAAAGTCCATTCAAATATCAACGAGGCCCAGGGCATATGGCACATGGGGCAGCGTGATATAAACTGGATCAGAATAAACAATAACGCTAAGAAAGAAGGATTTAGTCTCGAGCACCTTGGAGTCATTAATGCAACTATGACTCACAGCAGGTTCAAATCAATTGTTGATAAAGTCCAGGTGACAATTTATACAGATGAAGAAGACGTCCTGAAACTCCAGGATGAGGCAAGGAAGTCATACAGGGAACGCGACCAGAGGCTTGCCGGTCTTATAGATGAGGCAGTCGACACATTCTATTCATGTCTACTCTGCCAGTCTTTTGCGCCGAGTCATGTATGTGTAATAAGTCCCGAAAGACTCGGTCTTTGCGGGGCATTCAACTGGCTTGACTGTAAGGCTGCATTTGAAATAGATCCGACAGGCGGAAATCAGCCTATACAGAAAGGCGATCTTGTAGATACACGATATGGAAGATACACTGGCATTGATGAATATTTAAAAAAGGCATCAGGTGGTGCAGTAGAAACACTGAACCTCTATACCATAATGGAAAATCCGATGACCTCTTGCGGTTGTTTTGAGTGCATTATTGCGATCGTTCCGGAAGCAAATGGGATAATGATAGTCCAGCGCGGCCATACCGGAATGACGCCTGTAGGGATGAAGTTTTCCACATTGGCGGGCAGTGTTGGCGGAGGCACTCAAAACCCTGGATTCATGGGCATTGGCAGGAACTTTATTGTCAGCAAAAAGTTTCTCGCCGGTGACGGAGGAATCAAAAGGATTGTCTGGATGACAAAAAACCTTAAGGAAAGTCTTAAGGAAGAGTTCGACAAAAGGGCAGCAGAGGAAGGGGTTCCAGACCTTCTTGATAAAATTGCAGATGAGACAATCTGTGAGGATTCTGAAAAATTACTCGAATTCCTCTCAAGTGTCGGACACCCGGCGCTTGAGATGGAACCGATACTATAAATGAAACAAATCCCCCCATTCCCCCCTTTACTAAAGGGGGGTTAAGGGGGATTATAGGTTGGAGGTTATATGGATAAGGTTATAAAAAGTGCAAATGAAGCTTCAGAGAAGATAATAGAGTGGAGTGAATCTCAGAAGATAGAAACATGCTTCGACAGAGCGCAGAAACTGAAACCGTGTCCTATCGGTGTTACAGGAGCGTGCTGCAAGATATGCCACATAGGACCATGCAGGTTTGTAGGGCAGAATGCAGAGGAGGAAGCGAGGGGTGTGTGCGGAGCAACACTACCTACAGTTGCATCAAGGAATTTCCTGAGAATGGCGGTGGCAGGGACTGCAGCTCATTCAGATCACGCGAGGGATATGGCATTTACATTGCTTGCAGTTGCAAACGGAGAAACAAGCGATTTTAAGATAACTGATGTGAAAAAGCTTTACAAGATTGCAGGTATACTCGAAATAGAGTTTGAAGGCCGCACAGTCAATGATGTTGCGCGGGATGTTGCCATGAAACTGATTGAGGACTTTGGTCGTCAGAAGGGCGTGCTGAATTACATCAAAAGAGCTCCCCAAAAAACACAGGAAAGATGGAAAAAATGGGGCATAACCCCAAGAGGCATTGATAGAGAGATCGCAGAGGCAATGCACCGTACGAATATGGGCGTTGACCATGAACCGGATAACCTTCTTTTAAGCGCTCTTAAAGTTTCCCTTGCTGATGGCTGGGGCGGTTGCATGATTTCGACAGACATTACAGACATCCTTTTCGGAACTCCCAGACCGGTGAAGGCAGAGGCAAGTTTCGGGATATTCAAAGAAGACGAAGTCAACCTTGTAGTTCATGGACATGAGCCTACACTGGCAGAGATAATCGTCGATGTGGTTAATGAACCGGAGATGATCGAATATGCGAAATCAAAAGGCGCAAAAGGCATCAATCTTGGGGGTATGTGTTGTACTGCAAATGAAGTCTTAATGAGGCATGGGATTCCAACAACAGGAGGTTTTACAAATCAGGAACTCGCAGTTTTAACAGGACTTGTTGATGCAATAACAGTGGATGTTCAGTGCATAATGCCTGCATTAGCTGAACTTTCAAAAAAGTTCCATACAAAAGTGATTACAACATCGCACAAGGCGAAAATGCCCGGAGCAACTCATATTGAATATGATGAGCACAAGGCAAGAGATATAGCAAGGCAGATCGTCAGACTGGCTATCGATAATTTCACGAACAGGAAAAAAGAGGGCAGTCATATAACTGAAAAATTCCCTCTTATTGCCGGCTTTTCACATGAATATATAGAATACATGCAGGGTGGACGTTGGAGGGCCTCGTTCAGACCCCTGAATGATGCTATCATAGCGGGAAGGATTCGAGGCGTGGTTGGTCTTGCAGGCTGTGATAATCCAAGGGTCCCCTCACAGGGTCTTCATCGTTTTCTTGCGGTTGAATTGATTAAAAATGATGTGCTTATCGTCTCAACCGGATGTGGCTCGGCAGCATGCGGGACTGCCGGATATTTAACGCCTGAGATGGCGTTGGAAAATGCAGGCCCGGGATTACGGGAAGTTTGTGAGGCAATAGGCATTCCTCCAATCCTTCACCTTGGCGCATGTGTGGATAACTCAAGGATCCTGACAATTGCATCTGCTATGGCTGAAGAAGGCGGCCTCTCTGACGAGATAGGCGGCATGCCGGCGGTAGGCATTGCACCGGAGTGGATGTCTGAGAAGGCAATTGCTATCGGATGCTATTTTGCAGCCTCGGGCGTACCTGTTATCTTCGGAGGAGAATCTCCTGTTGCGGCGAGCGAAGAAGTGACCAGGATAATGACAGAGGTCTGGCCTGAAAGGTTTAGGGGTGCGTTGCATTTCGAGCAAGACCCGGAGAAAATTCTCGAGCTTACTCTTAAATATATTGATATGGCAAGGGAAGCGCTGAAACTGAAAAAGTACGAGCCCGGCAAGTTCGGCGCTGAGAGGGTATTGATGGATATGGCAGCGCGTCGTGAAATAGAGAGGTCAGCAAAACCTCATATCGGGATATATTAAAGACAGGTAAAGGTATAGGTACAGAATAGAAGACAGGTAAAGGCAGAGAATGAAAAACAGGCGGAGGTATATGTATGAAAAGTCTTTTTCTGTACCTGTACCTCTACCTCTTCCTTCACCTGTAGTTTTTTGGAGGATCGATGAAAGTTGAAGAGATTGATATTGACGAACAGATAGGTGAAGTAGGCAGGATACTTGCAGATAAAGAGAAGAACCGGGGAGTATTAATACATGTTCTGCATCATATACAGGAAGACAATGGTTATTTGCCGGAAGACATGTTAAGGAGACTTTCAAAAAACCTGAATATATCACTATCCGAAATTTATAGTGTGGCAAGTTTTTATAAAATGTTTCACTTTAAACCGAGGGGAAAAAAAGTAGTGAAGGTGTGTCTTGGCACAGCCTGTTATGTGAGGGGATCAAAGAAGCTTCTCACCTCACTCGAAGATAAGTTTAATGTCAAAAGCGGTGAAACTACAGAAGACCTTGCAATGACTCTTGAAACAGTTGGATGTGTCGGTTGCTGCGGTCTTGCGCCTGTAGCTACAATCAATGAGGATGTTATCGGTGAAATAACAGGAAGCAGGAAATTAGAGGGCTTAATCAGATCTATAAGAGAAGGTTAGTTGCAGTCAGCACATGAAAACTGCTAAAGGAGATAGTATGCTCATGGAGAGGTTAAACAATATACAAAAGCTCAAGAGTGTTGATGACCTTCTTGCTTTCAGAGAACTCCTATCAAAAGAAGGGGTTTTAGCTCCTGGTAAAAAGAGGATAAGTGTTTGTTGTGGAACAGGATGTCGGGCGAATGGCTCTCTCAAATTAGCAGAGGAGTTTGAAAAGGGAATCAAAAGAAACGAGATGGATATTGAAATAGTAGAAACAGGCTGTCAGGGCCTATGCCAGAAAGGTCCTGTCATGAAGATAGAACCATATGGATATTTTTATCAGAAGGTAAAACAGAATAATATAAATGAGATTTTTTCCACCACATATTTGGCGAATGCCCCTGTGAGACATCTCCTCTATAAGGGTAGTTTTCTCGATAAGCCCGTTGAGATGATGGAAGACGTGCCTTTCTACAAAAAGCAGATGAGGATTGCACTCAGGCATAACGGGATCGTTGACCCAACTAATATTTATCATTATATTGCTATTGGTGGTTACAAAGCTGCTGAACATGTGTTCACCTCCATGGACTCTGAAAAGGTGATTGAAGAAATAAAGAAGGCTAATCTCAGAGGCAGGGGGGGTGCTGGATTTCCTGCCGGCGTGAAATGGGCACACTCAAAGAGAGCCCGTGGTAAGATTAGGATGGTCATAGCGAATGGCGATGAGGGCGACCCAGGCGCTTTTATGGACAGGTCGATCATGGAAGGCGACCCCCACAGTCTGCTCGAAGGGATGCTTATCTGTGCCTATGCAATCGATGCTCATTATGGATTTATCTATGTCCGTCATGAATATCCGCTTGCTGTCAGGAATTTGAAAATAGCTATCGAACAGGCGGAAAAAATAGGCTTGTTAGGTAAAAACATCCTTGGAACCGGTTTTGATTTCACAGTTCATATCAGAGAAGGAGCAGGCGCTTTTGTTTGTGGAGAGGCAACGGCGCTTGTCGCTTCATTAGAAGGTAAAAGAGGTTTTCCTCACGCAAGACCTCCGAGAGTGTCGGAACCAGGTGGGGGCCCGTGGGGTTATCCGGCTAATTTGAACAATGTAGAGACCTATGCGTGCGTTCCCCCGATAATTGAAAAAGGCGCAGACTGGTTCCTGAGCATCGGAACAGAAACATCACCTGGCACAAAGGTATTTGCCCTGACAGGAAAAGTTAATAATACAGGGCTTGTTGAGGTTCCCATGGGAATTACCCTGAGGGAGATCATATTCGATATCGGCGGAGGAATCATGGGGCAAAAGAAATTCAAGGCTATACAGACAGGAGGACCTTCCGGCGGATGTATACCGGAGCAGTATCTTGATCTGCCTGTGGATTTCGATTCTCTCCGGAAGGTTGGATCCATCATGGGTTCCGGTGGCATGGTTGTTATGGATGAAGACAACTGCATGGTTGATATAGCCAAATTCTTCCTTTCTTTTACACAGGCAGAGTCATGTGGAAAGTGTCCGCCATGCAGGATCGGCACATACCGGATGCTGCAGATACTTGAAAAGATAACCTCCGGCAACGGAGAAGAAGGCGACATAGAGAGGCTTGAACGTCTTGGGAAACTTGTCCAAACCGGATCTCTCTGTGGTCTTGGCCAGAGCGCGCCAAATCCTGTTCTCACAACGATTAAATATTTCCGTGAAGAATACGAAGAACATATTTATGACAAATACTGCAGGGCAAAAGTATGCAACCTTGGCATCTTTATAATAAACCATGAGGAGTGCATACTTTGTGGACTGTGCAAGCAGGCATGTGCTTTCGATGCAGTAAAGGAGACGAGGAGGAGTTTCTTTATTGATCGTGATTACTGTACACACTGCAAGGCGTGTTATAACGTCTGTCCTGTAAATGCAGTAAAGATAGTAAGGAGTCTGTATGAAAGACTTGAAGAAGAATTGAAGCTACCCGCTGAAGGTTTAGAGGTCATTGAAAGGAGGCGCAGTATGACATTGAGGGATATTTTAGAATCAAGACCGTATGAGATTGTGAAGATTAACAGGAATTGTCATATTTCGGATGCAGTGAGAATGATGAGCGAGAAGAATGTCAGCGGCATATTCGTAGTTGATGAGAATGACAAACTGGCAAGCATTTTTACAGAAAGAGATATCGTCCGCTGTGTTTTTAATAATATCCCTACAGACGAATATCTGAAAAATCTCGTAATGCGTGATATCGTAACCTTTGACCCGGCAACAGGAGTTAGTTCAGCAATATCTATTGCATCCAGAAAAAAGATCAGACATCTGCCGGTGGTTGAGGGCGACAAGATAATAGGTATGATTACATATAGAGACTTAGTCGCGTATCTGCTTCCGGAGATCTGTTTCATGGCAGAAACCATGTATTAAAAAAGCAAAGAGCTATGAACTATGAGCTATGAGCTAAGAGCTATGAGCTAAGAGCTAAGAGCTCCACAGTTGGAGATGATTAATGAGTGAAGAAATAGGGACAGAAGAAAAAGGAAAGAAACTCGAGGATATAAGAAAAGAGGCTGAAGAAAAGGCCTGTCCTGTTCAAAGGACTCTCTATTTTATTAAAGAGTTCATCGAAGGGCCGATGTGCAGTAAATGTTATCCCTGTTCGCTCGGCACTGGAGAGGCGAAGATCAGATTAATCAGGATCAGCCAGCATTTGAAGAATGTCGATGGGGCGGATATTCAGGTGTTAAAAAGAATAGGATTAAATATGATAGAGGGCTCATTCTGTAAAAAAGGGAAAGATACGGGCAAGTTTATTCTCGAGGCGCTTGCCAATTCAGAAGGAGAATTCAGACAACATCTTTCCGGTATTTGTCCCAAAAAAGAATGTGCAAGCCTTGTTGAATATGCAATCAATCCTGAACTGTGTATCATGTGCGGTAAATGTTCAGAGGTATGTCAGTACGGCGCTATAACAGGTGAAAAGAAGCAACCTTATCTTTCTGGATATATTCCTTTTGAGATACGGCAAAAGAGATGCACAAAGTGCGGTGAGTGTATTGCAGTTTGTCCCACAGTGGCAATAGAGGTTACAACAATACAAAAAGAGGAATTGGTCGGTAAAGAATAACTGTATGATATGGAGGAGGTTTGAATGGAGAAACTGGTTAAACTCCAAATAGACGGGATAGAGATTAAAGCGCCGGCGGGCATGAATCTCATAGATGCAGCGGAGCGTGCAGGAATTCATATACCAAATCTCTGTTACCTCAAAGGGATAAAAAGTATTGGTGCGTGCAGGCTTTGCCTCGTTGAGGTTGAAGGACTGAAGGCTCCTGTTATAGCATGCAATACCAGAGTCAAAGAAGGTTTAGTTGTCAATACGAAGACTGATAAGATACAGGAAGTCAGAAAATTTGTTATCGATCTTATACTTTCAATGCACCCGCTCGACTGCATGACGTGTACAAAGGCAGGGGTTTGCAACCTTCAGAAATATGCATATGATTTTGAGCTTAAGGAATCATCTTTTACAAGGAAAAAGTTCGGGTACCCCGTTGACGAAACAAATCCCTTTATCAGGAGAGACCCGGATTACTGTATCCTCTGCAGCAGATGTGTCAGGGTATGCAAGGAGCAGGATACAAATGTCCTTGAATTTATGGGAAGGGGCATTGAGTCAAAGGTTCTCACTGCAAACGGCAGACCGCTGCAGGAATCTGAATGCACTTTCTGCGGAAGCTGTGTTGACGCATGCCCTGTCAATGCGCTTCTTGAATCAGACAGATGGCGCAAGGGGAGAGAATGGGAGTACGAGAAAGTAAATTCCACATGTCTTCTCTGCGGAAACAGTTGTGATATAACAGTAAGCACGAAAGACGGCAGGATACAGAAGATTAATTCAGGCGCAGCAGCGGATTCTGCTGAAAAATATCTCTGCGCCTATGGCAGGTTCGGCTTTGACTCTATTGAGGCAGAGTCGAGGCTTACAGTTCCCATGAAAAGGATAGAAGGTGGACTCCAGGAGACTACCTGGGAAGATGCACTTACCATAGTTGCTGATAAACTCAGGAAGGCCGGTAAAGAAGCAGGTTTTATAAGCGTTGCAGGCATAGAAAACGAAGATGCGCTGATATTAAAAAAGATAGCTAAAAACATTGTCAAAACAAAAAACTATGATACAACAATAAGTCTGTATGGAGATAGTGAGTCTTTCAGGAACTCTCAAAAAGCAGATATTGATAAGGCTGACCTTATTATGCTTGTTGACCTTAACCCCTCACAATGGGATAGGGTTTTGCCTGCTCTCGATGCATCTGTGAGAAGGAGGGTTAACAGGGGAGCAAAACTCATTATCATTAATTCATCTGATACAAAAATAGAAGAGGTCGCAGCAGTAACTCTCAAAGGAAATGTCACATCCGGTCTGAAAGGTATTGCAAAGGCTTTAACAGGAAAAGGATTAAAGGCAGACAAGAAGATCTCTGCTGCTGTGAAAGATGAAGAGATTAGCGAAGATATTGAAAAGGCAGCAACCCTTATTGCTGAAGCTAATGAACCCTTAATATTATCTTCTCCTTCCATGTTTGAGGCTTCGGCCAATATTGCACTGATAAAAGGAAAAGTGATATCTGTCGGGCTTGAAAGCAATGTGCGCGGTGTCGTATTGATGGGTCTGACAACCGAAGGTAAAACGTATAAAGAGATGGCCGGCATAGAATCGGGGAAAGGGCAAGGCGCAAAGAGCGCTGTTAAAGTCCTTTATGCAGTTGGGGAAGCGCCATTGCAGGCAAGGCCTGAGGGACTTGAATTTCTTATTGTGCAGAACTCACATCTTACTGACCTTGCAAGGCAGGCTGATATTGTTCTGCCTTCAGCAACATTCCTCGAAGCTGCCGGCACTATAGTTGATTACATGGGAAGGCTGAAATATTTGCCCAAAGTAATAGAGCCTCAGGAAGAATCAAAAAGCCACAGAGAGATTTTCATCGCTCTTGCGAAGACAATGGGCACGAAAATAAAACTGCCCACAGAGGCTGAGGTTAATAAGGCAGTGAAAGTGAAGACCAAGCTCTCATTCAACCCCTTTGAAAAAAGGGAAGGCATCGATATTTCAGCTGCTGAATTCATAGAATCCATCAATGCATCGGTTATCAAGGGTTCAAGACTCTTATGGCTCAAAGAGGCTGAAAAAACCGTGTCAGTTTAACAGTATCCCCTGTTCTTATTGACAAATATTTCGTCATTTGACATGATATATGACGAAACACATGGCAAATGAACTAAAACAGGAAATCCCTCCTTATATTGAGCGGATCCTTGATCCAACGGAGCTTCTCAATAAAAAGTCTTATTTTCTTCTTGGTCCCCGCCAGACCGGTAAGACCTTCTTAATACGTCATAGACTCGAAAACACAAGGGTCTATGATCTGCTTGATACATAGGTGTTGTATCAGTCTTGCAAGATAGAGAATTTAGAATTGGTACGCCGGAATTCGGTGAGGCTTTCGAAACATACCTGATGCATGAGTTGAGATGTTACTCTGATTATCTTTCAGGTGAACCATTGAATTACTGGCGTTCAACTTCAGGGTTTGAGGTAGATTTTATCCTTGGCGAGCATACGGCTATAGAAGTAAAAGCAAAAAAAAATATATCTCCATATGATATTAAATCACTTAAAGCTATCGCCGAAGAAGGCAAGCTAAAGAGGTTTATATGTGTGAGCCTTGAGAAACATGCAAGAAAATTTGAAGGGGTAACTGTTATGCCCTACAAGGAATTTTTAGATGCACTCTGGGCCGGCGAGTATTCAAACTAATGTTTCTTCAGAGAACTATGTGGATAGGTAATAGTTTTTTCGATCGCTTTTTTCTTTTGTAATTATTCCTGCCGGTATCACGGCTTTAACGCCGTAAGTTCCCGCTGCCCTTTGCCTACTTCTCCAAGTTTCCCTGCCTCATATGCCTTGACCCAATACCTGATCGTTGATGGCGGCAACTGCAACCTCCGGCCCACCTCCGGAATCGATATCTTCTCTTCAATGATCATCCGTACTGCTTATTCCCGAAACTCCTTCGTAAACTTCCCTCTCGGAATCCTCTCTACTGCCATTTCAACACCTCCGTATTAAGTTGTTTTAACTCATACTTTGGTGTCCGGCTTTTCAATCATACCTCACTTTTTACCCTTATGTTTTTCCTTGAACATATCGATGGCATGAAGGTATCTTTTGTCCCAGGTTTTTGCGTTTTTGATTTCTACAGGTATGGGTCGTATATTCTGCCTATGATTCTTAAGCTATTTAGTGTCTGTCCATAAAGTCCGTATTTTTTGTCATTCCGGCTTGACCGGAATCTTTCTGATGGCTTTACAGAAGGATTCTCGCCTCGGCGAGTCGCTGAGGCGACCCGACGCCCCCGTATCAAGTACGGGGTTGCGGGAATGACAGTAAATACGCAAAAACCGATTCTGAGATTCTAATAATTTGAGTGATAAATAAAGCCTTCAGTGAAGGATTGTATATCATAAGCCCTTCTTAGCCTCCCCTTATCTTATGGGAAGGAATGAACATACTCATACTTGCCAATACTTTATTTATCAATAACTCCAATGGTACCGCACTGACTCCGGGTCTGAGCGCAGCAAATGAAGGTTCAGCTTTTGAAGACCGGTGAACGATTAAACTTTTTACAGAATAATTCGGGATAGCCTTCATCAGACGTTGCAACGGTTCTGCCATTCCAGGAACAACTGTACGGCTTGCCTTTGCTTCAAGAAGCACAAGCTTTCGATCACCGACAGGAAGAATAAAATCGATTTCAAGGCCCTGCTAATCCCGGAAATAATAGAGTTCCTTTGGTCTGCCTGAATTTATTTGATACTTTATAATTTCTGCAGCGATAAACCCTTCGAATACAGGGTCGAGAAAGGGCGAATGATTCAACATCTTGTCTGAACGGATGATCGGCTGTCAGGCGAGTATATCAGCATAACATCCATATAGGGATGCAGAAAACGTCTTCTCTCGGCATGAGAAAATCCCCCTGATAGACAATAAGTGAAAAAGGGATTTCTATCTTTTTACCCTTGTGTTTTTCCTTGAACATATCGATGGCATGAAGGTATCTCTTGTCCCAGGTTTTTGCGATTTTGATTTCTACAGGGATTATATATCCGCCCGAGCTTATAACGATGTCGATTTCGGATACGTGACTTTTCTCCCAAAAATAAAATGAAGGCGGTTTTTCAAGGTTAGTCCCCCATTTTATGAAATCCGTGATCACAAGATTTTCAAAATAATGTCCGGCTTCACCGCTTGCTTCAATAATTTTTCGCTCCTTGAACCCTGTTAGTGCCCATACAAGCGCATTGTCAAAGAAATATACCTTTCTCGACTTCTTAATCCTTGTCGCGACATTCAAATAAAATGGTGACAGGAGAAATCCTATAAGGCTCTCCTGCCAGATCGCAACATACTTTTTTGCTGTTATCTGATTTATGCCGGAGTCGGTTCCCAGACTGAGATATTCAAGAAGATTGCCGACCCTCGCCGATAATTGCATAATGACTTTTCGGTACCCTTCGATATTCCCGATTTCTTTAACATTGCGCATGTCTCTTTCGATATAGGTGTCGATATAATCAATAAGCCACCGGGAAATATCATGCTCTTCAATCTTCGAAAAAGTCGGTGGGAAAAGGCTCCTTGTAATCAGCTTGTCAATAAGTTGCATTTTTCGGGCACTTTTCGGTTTTGATTCTTTGAGCAGTAGTGAGAGAGTTTTTTTATTCAAATCCCCTGAGAATATGGACTTGTAGAGTGACTCGGCAGGTTCTGATCCGCCAATGTTTTCATAACGTGAGGCTTCGCTCATTGTAAAAGGATATATCTTCAGTATCCGGACCCTGCCTGCCAGTGTTTCAGCAGTTTTGTCAAGAAGCTCAAGGCCTGATGAACCGCTTATGGTAATCTTAAGAATGTTCGGATATTTGTCATATAAAATCTTTACCGTCTCAAAGACAAAAGGTAGCTTTTGCGCTTCATCAATGAAAAGATAAAAAGTTTCTCTTAAATTCTCTAATGTAAATCCCAATACCTCCTCTATTTGTTCCTTCAGATAGTGCTCATTATTCCTGACCCGTTCTCTCTCGAAAGAAGAATCCAGATTGAGATAGAATTTCCTGTTATCCTGAATATTTTCGAGAAGGCTGTTTGCTGAAGTAGTCTTGCCGGATTGTCTTGGTCCTATCAAAACTGTAATGAGAGGGCTTCGCAATGATTTCTGCAGGTATGGATCATATATTCTGTCTATGATTTTTAAATTCTTCATATTACAATATTATAATTGTTATTTAATTATTGTCAAGCAATAGTAATATTAAAACATAACTATAGCTGTCAAATGCAATTTGAAAAGTAAGATTCTATCACGTCTCAGTCCGATAATCCGGGTTAGAACTTTTGTAAAAATTCATTCATCGTTTTCCAGTACTCTGCGTTATCATGGATTGTGTTATGGTCTTCGCCTTCTATAATTTTGAAAGAATGCGGTCCGCCCCATTTTTCCGCGAGTCTTTTTGAAAACTTAAGAGGGATTATCGTATCGTCTGCTGCAGTTATCACAAGTAATGGCGCTGATATCAGGGGCGCTCTTGAGAGTGAATCAAACCGGTGCCGGAGGAGAAGATTAACAGGCAGAAAAGGATAGTGATGTTTCCCTATACTTATGATGCTGTCATAAGGAGAGACGAGCATCAAGGCCTTTACAGGCCTCATCTGTGCAAGGTATGTGGCTACACCGGTGCCCAGGCTCCTTCCAATAAGAACTATTCTTGCATTATCAATATCGTCTCTTTTAGAAAAATAATCATAGATATAAACTGCATCAGCGTATAAATCCTTTTCAGAGGGTTTTCCTTCACTTAAGCCATAGCCCCTGTAATTTATCAAGGCCAGTGACCAGCCTTTAACTTTATCTGCATAATAGATCAGATATGACAATTCCTCTGCATTGCCGCCAAAATATATGATAAGGGGAGATTTTGTGAGGTTTGAATTTTTTACAAGCCATCCCTTAATGCTGATGTTATTCCCGGTTTTGAGATTTATATTTTCAATGTGAGAATATCTTTTCGAGAGTCTGTCTGCTTCTTCCTTAGGAAGTTTCTGCGGAAAAAAGATCAGCTTGTCCTGAAGAAAATACAGAAGAGCCAGTAACGCCAATAAACCAATTAAAATTCCAGCCATGATCCTTAGTGATGAAAGCAATAATGTTCTAAATCGTTCCGCATCCTTCATGCTTTTTCATTAGAATATACAGGAAAAAAAGCATTTGGGCAACATTGTCATTCTGCTTTTTGTTGTATAATACATATCGGAAAATGGATGAAAGCATTAACATAAAAATCCCTGTCTTTGAAGGGCCGTTTGATCTTCTTCTCCACCTTATCAGGGAAAACAAGCTTGATATCTATGATATACCCATTGCTGTAATCACAGGCCAGTATCTACAGTATATCGAAATGATGAAAGAGCTTAACCTCGAAATAGCAGGGGATTTTATCGTCATGGCAGCAACCCTTATCCATATCAAATCGAGGATGCTGCTTCCGCCTGACGAAGAAACTCCTTCAGAAGAGCAGGAGGACCCAAGGCTTGAACTTGTTCAGAGGCTTATTGAATACCAGAAATATAAGGAAGCAGCAGGCGACTTCAGAAAAAGAGAGGATGAGTGGTTAAGGGTATTTCGGCGTGAACCGTTATCTGAGTCAGATGAAAAAGAAGGCGGAGAACTGTACCTCTTTGATCTCAGCCTTTTCGATCTTATCGACGCCTTTAAAAAAATACTCGATAAGGTTCCTCCGGAAATGGGTTCGATTACTAAAGAGACCCTGACTGTAAAGGATAAGATGTCGATAGTAATGGAGATCATCGAAGGACATGATTCGATCAGATTTGAAGAGCTTTTTAAGGATGAAATAACAAGGATTCAGATTATCATAACTTTTGTAGCGCTTCTTGAACTCATCAGGCTCGGTCTTGTCAGGGTTTATCAGGAAAAAACATTCGGAAACATATGGGTTATTAACCCTGCAAAACAGTCGGCTGCAGCACAGCATACCTCAGAAATTAATCCTTTATCTCCAACCAGTTAGCGACTAATCATCAAGTAAAATATCAGATAAAGATTTACTTGCCCCAAATGCAGTTGTTGGCAGGTATGCATACAGAAAAACCTTTACAAATCGCAATCTGGCGTTAAAAAGCATATGTCTTTTCTTGCCGTTTGTTTGTCATTCCGGCTTGCCCGGAATCTTTCCGATGGCTTCATAGAAGGATTCCCGACGCGCTTCGCTTGCGGGAATGACAGCCTTTAGATTTTTCCATTATTTATAAATAGACTCTATTCAGAATTGCATTTTTGTGGTTAAGTGATTTATTATTGATAAATTAAGCTAAAGCTAATAATAGTTACTGGTTGGGAATAATAAACATATAAATAAAAATATAATTAAAATATGTATTTATATAATAATAAAAGCAATACTTTATTAAAAAATGAACATTTATTTTTCATAAAATATTCGAATGCTGGCATAATTTGTGCAAATGCTATGTAGTAGAGTATGCAAAAAAAGAAAAGACTTATAATCAATATTCTGTTTCTATGTCCATTATTTATTATTTTATACTCAGGTATTTGTATCGCTGAAGTGGGCGGAGACTGTGATTCGTGCCATGCCCTTTATCCGGGGATGACTGAAAAACCTTCGCTTGTTAAACCCTTCACATATGTCAACAGAGAAGTCTTCTGCATAAACTGCCATTCGCATAATACCAGCGATACCATAAAAATTATCGGCGGAAATAAAGTGCCGGTGGTTTTCAATAACATAAAACCGGTTTATCCTTTGGCCGGCGGGAATTTTCATTATGTTGCCAAAGATTTCGGAGACAGGAAAGGACATAATGTGAGTGGCATAACTTCCATTGATTCAAAGTTCAGGGGATATCCGCCGGGTTACAACAGGTCATTTGATCCATCAAATAAGGGTTATAATCCTGGAAAACCGCTTGCGTGTGCGGGTTCAAACGGCTGCCATGGCAACAGGGATATCGAGGATCCTTTTGAGGCTATTTACGGGGCCCATCATGCGGTCGATAAGCCTGTTGACGGGAGTACAACAGCGAGAAGTTACCGTTACCTGAAAAATACCGATAGAGTAAAAGGTGTTACAGGTCTTGAAGATTCTGAATGGAACTGGAATGGAACTTCAAGCAGACATAACGAATATTCTTCTTCTGTTGATGTATTCTGCGAAAGCTGTCACGGAGATTTCCATAATAAAAACAAGAAAGGAAAAAACGGGTCATGGTTCAGGCATCCGACAGGGATGCCCTTGCCAGACAAAGGGGAATATGCTGCTTATAGCATATACAATCTTGATGCGCCTGTCTCAAGGGAGAGCCTTCCATTGAAACCGAGCGATGTGGTTATGGGTGGAAAAGACGCTGTGACCTGTCTTTCATGCCATGCAGCGCATTCAAGCCCCTATGATTCTGCTCTGAGGTGGGATTATGACAATATTTTTACAGGTGAGGAAGGAAAAAGCGGTTGTCTTATATGTCATACAGGGAAATAGCTAAGAGCCAAGAGCCAAGAGCTAAGAGCCAAGGAGCAAGGGTTTTCTATATTTTACTCTTTGCTCTTTGCTCTATGCTCTTTGCTTCTGCTGTTGATGCAAGGGTAAAAGGGAAATGCAAAGATTGCCATAGCATGCATTACAGTTATGAGGGAAAGGAAATGACTTATGGAGGTCGCCATGGGCCATTCCCCGCGCTGACACAGGGCGGCTGTATCGGCTGTCATGGCCAGGCTCCTAACGGCACGAAAAGCATCATCACCAATGGCAAAACCAGGATTCCACAGGTACTGCATTATCCGGTGAACGATAATCTGGCCGGCGGGAATTTTTATTACGTTGCAGACGAGTATAATCCTGATTATTCAAAGGGCCATAATATTAAAGGCATTTCAAGGCAGGAAAACCCGCCGATGGATGTCCCGCCCGGGTTTATGAATAGCATACTGATACCGGGTGGAACAGGTCCTGCATATTGGCCGGGTCAGCAGCAGCTTGCCTGTGCCGGCACCTGGGGTTGCCATGGCAACAGAACAATAGAAGACCCCGGCAGTTCCATTCATGGCGCGCACCATGCTGATGACAGTATCATCGATGGATCGACAGCGGGAAAAAGTTATCGATTTCTTTACGGAATAACCGGAAAAGAGCATAAGGATTGGGAATACATGGCTACTGTCAATAACCACAATGGATATAAAGGAAGCATAGATCATGCTGCTATGGACACCATAAGTTATCTCTGCGGAGAATGTCATGCAAAATTCCATCCCAGCCCGAATCTCGGAGGCAGCAAAGAAGTCGGACATGCTTACAATTCGATATGGCGCAGACATCCTTCTGATATTTCCTTTGCATCTGTACATGGCGGTTTTGCAGGTTCTGAGTATCAGGGGTATGTTACGTACAGTCTCGAAGCTCCTGTTGCTTTCAGCAATCCCACAGGTGCAGAAGATATTGTTAATTCAGACAGTGTAATTATGTGTCTTTCCTGTCACAGGGCTCACGCAGGCAGACATCCTGATATTTTAAGATGGGACTATTCTAAAATAACTGCCGGCGCCGGCAAGTCAGGCACAGGCTGTCTCGCCTGCCATACAAGGAAGGGGCATGAGTGAAGCCTGAAATAAAGCGTCATATCATTGCATTGCATTGCTTTCGATAATCCGGAAACTACATTTAAGAAACCACAGAGGTCACAGAAACAAATATAATAATTTTAAAACTTCCTTATTTTCAGATACTTCTCTGAGTTCTCTGTATAAATATTTCTTAGAAATTATAAATCAATTTTTGCATGAAAGAGTGCACAGAGAAAGAGCCTGAAATCTGCTTTTTTTCTTACTTAATAATTACATTCCTCTGTGCACTCTGTGGTTAATTGCATTATCGATACCGACAAATATATTCCATAAGCCCCTGCCGGTCTCAATCATTCTCATATTAGAAAAAAACGATTCTCATATCTGAAAAACAAAAACAAGCTTCTGTTAAATCTGAAAACAGGCATTAAGACAGCCTGTTCAAAATTAATCAAATGATAATAAAAGTTGACTTTTATGGTTTTTGGGCATTAATATAATTAGCATAAGCTAATAAAATTTATGTGTTTTGAACGGCTGTAACTTTATTATTTACTGGCATAAAGATTGCTTATTTATTATTTATTTATAAAATGCATTTTAACAGGTCCGGTAAAGCTTATTTTACAAGAACTGAGGTATTAAGCAAAAAGTAATTAGAGGTATTAAGCAAAAAGTAATTAAAGGATAGTAACAGCTATGAATCATGTAGCTGAAATTCTGAAGGTTTTGTTTTCAATGTAAAAATTCAAAAAGAAAGGAGGTGAAAAGAGATGAAAAAGACACTGATTGCAGGTCTTGTAACTTTATTTGCACTCACTCTGATTTCAAGTTCAGCTCATGCCGTTGTTCAGGGTGCATGTGTGAATTGCCACACGATGCATAACAGCCAGGGCAATGCTCCAATGAACTGGGATAGCAGTGCAACCCCCAACGAAGCCTTATTGAGAGGCAGCTGCATTGGTTGTCATGGACAAGCGCCATCGGGAGCAAACAATATCATAACCAACATTCCTCAGGTACTGCACAATGCTGCAACGGATCTCGCTGGTGGTAATTTTGCCTATATAACAACTTCTTCCAAGCGTGATGCTGCGGACTCAGGCGCCACACAAAACTCTGTTGGGCACAATGTTATTGATCTCGGTGGTGCTTATCAGGAAATCATTTTAACATCCCCGCCTGGTGACGAAAACACTACAGGAATAACAAACACTAACTTTACGTGCGGAGGCGTGAGAGGATGTCATGGGGATCGTACACAGACAGGTTCATATGCTGCTGTAAGAGGCGCTCATCATGCGAATGACAGTGTTCTTAAATTCGGCACTATTAGTGAAGCTGGACAGGGTGGTACTACAGCCCTTAGCTACAGGTTCCTGAAAGGCGTAAAAGGTGGAGAAGTTAGCAACTGGCAAAACACTAACGCAACCAATCACAATGAATACAAGGGAGCAACATCTCGCGGTGCAGAAAGTACAGCAACAACCCCGGGTGGTGGAACTATCAGCGGGCTGTGCGCTGAATGTCATGGAGACTTTCATGGCACAGGCAGTGGTGATATAGGCACTGCTTCTCCATGGCTGAGACATCCTACGGATATTGTTCTGCCAAGTGACACTGCAAAAGAATATTATCTGTACAATGGCGGCGCAGGTTCTGATAACCCGTACAGCGTTGATGCACCTGTTGCAAGGGCGACTATCCCTAATGCTATAAGTGGCGTTGTAAACCCCGGAACAGATGATTCCATTGTCATGTGTCTCTCCTGTCATGGCGCTCATGCAACTAAGAATGCGGACATCCTCAGATGGAACTACTCGACGATCAATGCAGGCGGCGGCAGCAATGCTACGCGTTGCTTTATCTGCCACACAACAAAGGATACAGGCTCATAATGTTCGTAACTTTTTTCATGGGAGGGAATTTTACAAGTTCCCTCCCGTCTTACTCTGAAGGATGAAAGACTTTTTGAAAAGCGGCCGTAAAGGAAAAGTAATTTGTAGAGTGTGAAACAAAGAATGATA
>VGWX01000024.1 GCA_016873615.1 Nitrospira sp.
CGAACCCGCCTGAGTGCGGGAGCGACTCGCCGAGGCGAGAATCTTTCTGCAAAACCCAGAAGGATTGCGGACAAGCCGCAATGACAAAAATATTAACAATGTCGTCTTACTAATGACCGTATTAGTATATGCTATATTGTTTTGTTTATGGTATAGAAATCTCAACAATAGAAATCTCAACAGGCTCTGACGGCTCTCCCTGAACACCGTTTGCAGCCTGGTAGATAAGACGGTATTGGACTTTTCCCTTCTCCGGAAGACTTGTGTGAATGGCATAATCAATAGTAAGTGCACGTGTAATAGTTAACCAGGGATCTTTGCCTTCAGTTCTGTGTTGTACTGTAATGAAAAGCCCTTTAGTCGGTCTTTCAAACTTTAGCTCCACACGCTGAAAAGGCTCCTTCAGGAATTTCACTTCAGGTTTTTTAGGAATAGGAATTGTCGGGGAGCCAACCCGCACAACAACGGGGCTGCTCAGGTCGCTTCTGTTCCCCTTTTTATCGAGTGCGACAACACGGTACCAGTAAAACTGCCCGGGCTTCACACCGGTTGTCGGGGTTCCTGAGAGAAGTCCTGCCTGGCTCATGCTTAGGCCAGGAGGCAAAGAACCTGTAGCTATGCTGTATACGATCGGCGCTTGCCCTCCTGTTGTCTGAAGCTGATAGCTGTACGCCGTCCCCACCGTGCCTGAAGCAAGTGTCTGCGGTGAGGTGATGTTCAGTGCCGGGCATGCCGCAGCAGCACCGACACTTGTACAGGCTTCTTGCGGAACCTGGAGAGTAGTCCAGGATGCATCATCTCCAAAATTAATTTCCGTATCGCATTTCGGAGAGCATGAGACATAGGGCACAGAGCTACCTTAGCGGTAACACTTTGATTGATCAGCGCTGGACTGGGAGATGCTTCAATGGTGATAGCGTAGGATACGTTGCTTAAAATAATGACTAAAGATAACGCAATAAATAGAAATAACGAACTTTTTTTCATGTCCCCCCTGTCCTGTCCATTTGGTCCCTTAAGTTTATTTCGCTATGAGTTTCTCCCCTTCAATTGAGACATGGTGGCGCCGGCCTGAAAAGGTTCAAAACTCTCAATTTTGCAAAGTTAAGCTGAAATCAAAAGCATATAGAACCTTTTGAAAAATATACTCTTTTGAAACATTATTTGCAACTTATATTATTTGCGAGGCGGGGGTAAGGTTCTTCAAGAAATAAGTGGGGGTCGTGGTGAGCAGAGGACTATCTTTGCACTCTGGGCTGTTTTAATTTAATTCTGCAATTAAGAACTGCTTTCTTGAAAATTGCTCATCTATCTGGCCCCCCTCCTCCATTGAATCGACCTTACTGTTGCAAGAAGGAAATGGAGGAGAGGGGAATTTATATCTATTTCCAAATCAAATGCTGACAGCCTATTTATTCGCTCCTACCTTGCGGTGTATCCTGCAGAATTTATATTGTTTCCTTCATCCCACTCATTGATCCAGTTGAGATTGTCTGCTGTAGCTCTGTATTTTCTTGCTGTGCCTTTCTGAACCCATTGTTTGAACTTCACAGTTTTGCTATCTCCGCAATTCAAGGCTGTCATGCCTGCCTCGCCGAGACGGCTAAAGCCTGCCGCGGGATTATCCGACCATTCAAGGAGTACCTTAAATGCGCCTGCGCAGGCACGCGCTGTTCCCTCAGCGGTGAGAGATGATGAAGTTGAAGAGCACTGTCCCGGCATTTTGATCTGATTCTTTACCGTGACTGATATTTCAACCTTAACCCTTGCCGGTTCATCTACAAGCTTCACAAAGCTGACACTTTCAACGATCAGATCAGGTTTTTTCGGCAGAGGAGCAGACCCTTTTAGTGGCGCATCCGCAGCAAAAGCAACCGAAGCAAAACAGAATATAACCAATAAAGCCAGAATTGGATTAATCTTTGACATTCTCTTCATAGTTGACCCTCCTTAATTAATAATTTCATCTGCTGCTCCTTGTAAAACTTTCATCTCACTATTTAAAAAGTGCTCTATATTCAACTACCTCCTTTCTCTCACTTTACCTGTGAGTAGCAGTTCTTTTTAAAAAGGTTCAAAATAATTTCGGCTCATCGTATAAGTGAGTGGTTAAAAAGTGAGCCATAAATTAGACATAAGATATCATGAGACAAGAGAAAAAGATAGGTCCATTGCCGTCACTCTCCAAGATATGCCTTTTTGAGTTGTTCGTTGATTAAGAGATATTCTCCTTTCCCCTCCAATACTATCTTGCCGGTTTCAAGGACATATCCCTTGTTCGATAACTTAAGCGCTGCGCGTGCATTCTGTTCGACAAGGAGGACCGTAACCCCTTCCCTGTTGATATCCTTTATTGTCCTGAATATTTTACTCACGATTATCGGGGCAAGACCAAGGGAGGGTTCATCCAGAAGCAAAAGCTTTGGATTTGACATAAGCGCCCTTCCGATGGCGAGCATCTGCTGCTCGCCGCCGCTTAAGGTACCACCTAACTGTTTCTGCCTTTCTTTGAGCACCGGGAACAACTCAAATATTTTGTCCAATTGAACTTTGAACTTTGTATACGCTCCCATCTCAAGGTTCTCTTTGATGGTAAGCCTGGGAAAGATCCTCCTGCCCTCAGGCACCTGGCTGATGCCCATTTCAACGATCCTGTGCGGAGGCATACCACCGATGCCTTCTCCTTCAAAAACAATATCGCCTGCCTGTGGCTTGAGTATTCCGGATATGGTCATAAGGGTTGTTGACTTGCCGGCTCCGTTATTTCCAATCAGGCTGACAATCTCACCCTGTTTCACTTCTATATTAATGCCCCTGAGGGCTTCGATAGGACCGTAGAAGGTATGTATACCATTGAGTTTAAGCATATAAATATAAGTGGTCGAGGGTTCGAGGGTTCAAGGGGACAAGGGTAAGAAGGTTTATTTTACAAAGATTTAAGAAGACATTTAGGCGTTCTTCCTTTGAAACGTTCAATTTTTTGTATGTCTTAATCATCTCACTGGAATCCTTGAACCCTCGACCACTTGAACCCTTTTGTATTCTTTCAGTGTTCTTTCCCAAGATATGCCTCTATTACTGCCGGGTCTTTCTTTATATCAGCGGGAAATCCTTCTGCTATCTTCACACCGTGATCTAACACGGAGATCCAGTCAGATATACCCATAACCACTTTCATATCATGTTCTATAAGCAAAACCGTTTTGCCGAGTTCCTTTAAGTTTCTGATAAGAGTCATCACCTCAGTTGTTTCCTGCGGGTTCATTCCTGCTGTCGGCTCATCAAGCAATATCAATGCAGGTTCTGCAGCCAGCGCCCTTGCTATCTCAAGCCTTCTCTGGGCGCCGTAGGGCAGATTCGCCGAAACGGTTTCTGCAAAATCGGACAGACCAACAAAGTTAAGGTATTCAAGGGCCTTTTCCCTTACCTCTGTCTCTTCATTACAGAATTTTTTCCATCGCGTTATAGAGCCAATAAGCCCCGATCGTGTCCTGCAGTGCTGGCTAACCATCACATTTTCTATAACAGACATTTCCCTGAAGAGTCTGATGTTCTGGAAAGTCCTTGATATGCCGAGCCTTGCAATATCATGAGTTGCGAGCCTGGTAATGTCAGTATCAGAAAAAAGGATGGTCCCTTTTGCAGGTTTTGCAAGACCTGTGAGACAGTTGAAGAATGTGGTTTTTCCTGCTCCGTTCGGCCCGATAATGCTCATGATAATACCCTCTTTTACCCTGAGGTTCATCTCTTCAATAGCTTTGATGCCGCCGAAATGCAAAGATATGTCTCTAACTTCTAAGAGATACACGTTTGCCTCCAAGTAATCCCTGCGGCCTGAATATCATCATAAGCACAAGTCCGACGCCAAGGCTAAGCATTCTGTATAGTTGAACTTCGCGCAGCACTTCAGGCAGCAATACTAAAATAAAGGCCCCGAAAATTACTCCGGGGATGCTGCCAAGACCTCCAAGGATGACCATGCAGAGTATCAGCACCGATTCCATGAATGTAAAGCTCTCCGGAGATACAAATTGCATTTTCCCTGAAAACAGAGCGCCTGCAAGACCAGCCCAGAACGTACCGAAGGCGAAGGCATAGAGCTTATACAGGGTAGTGTTTATGCCCATGGCAGAAGCTGCTATTTCATCTTCACGTATGGCAACCCATGCCCTTCCTATCCTTGATGCATATACTCTCCTGGTTATGAAAAGCGTCAGAATAACAAACAAAAAGACAAGATAATAGTAATGTGAGAGCTTCCCGAATGATATTGACAGAATTTCAGGAGGCGCAATCCCAGAAATTCCATTAGGGCCTCTTGTCATGCTGTCCCAGTTATTCAGAATAAGCCTTGCTATTTCTCCAAACCCCAGTGTAACAATCGCAAGGTAATCTCCTCTCAGCCGCAAGGCTGGTATTGCAAGGAGGAAACCGGCGACTGATGTAATGACAAGAGAAAAAGGCAATGCTGACCAGAAACCTATTCCGAATTTTGTATTCAGCAGCGCATATGTATATGCGCCAATTGCATAGAAAGCCACAAAACCGAGGTTCAGAAGGCCGGTAAACCCCACTACTACATTCAGCCCAAGCGCAAGAATGACATATATCCCCACGAGTATCGCCACATCAATAAAATAATCCCTGACCATAAATGGCATAGTGAGAATAAGCAGCAGTAATGCAGAACGAATCACGATTGACGGATAGCGGTTAACGGATAACAAATAAATTTTTTTACTGAAAATCTGCAGCCTTTCCGCAAATATCTTTTTATACGGGGAAAGAAATTTTAAAGAGAGAAGAAGGACAGAGAATATTGCAAAAAACAGGATTGCAGCTTTAAAGCCCTTGAATGGCAGAAAAAGCAGGGATAGCCAGAGCGCAATTATAATTGGCTTTGCTGCAGTGGAAAGGGTATTCATATCGAAACTTTTAACTTTTAACTCTTCGCTTCTCACTCTTCCCTCTTCACTGTCTTTTATACTTTCTCCAGATCTGCCTTGCCGAAGAGTCCGCCCGGCTTAACAAGGAGTATGATGATCAGGATCACAAACGCATACGCATCCTTGTATTCGCCTGAGATGTAACTGCCTCCGAGGCTTTCCACAAGTCCAAGCAGGAGGCCCCCGAACATTGCGCCCCTGATGCTTCCTATACCGCCCAATACTGCTGCAGTAAAAGCCTTAATGCCTGCGACATACCCGATAGAATAGTTCACAAGTCCGTAGTACATAGCGACCATGAGTCCGGCAACAGCTGCAAGACCTGAACCTATGATGAATGTCAATGAGATGATAGTATCGATGTTTATGCCGACGAGTGAGGCCATTGTTTTATCCTGTGCAACCGCTCTCATCGCCTTACCCATCCTTGTTTTTCTCACAAACAGACGAAGTGCGATCGTCAGGACTGCTGATGAGAGTATTATGAAAAGTTGCAGATAGGTCATCCTGACCGACATGAATTGAAATCCGGCAACACCGAAGAAGGCCGGGAAAACCTTGTCGGTAGCTCCCTGTGTGAGCATCACATAATTCTGCAGGAATATTGAAACCCCGATGGCGCTTATAAGCGGGCTTAGCCGGGGAGCATTTCTCAGCGGTTTATATGCTATTTTTTCAATGGTAAACCCGTAAGAAGAGCAGAAGATTATCGACAATACAAAAGTCAGCATTAAGGCAAGGGGAAGATTATGGGCTGTCAGACCGACAGCAGTAAAAAATGCAAGAAAGATAATCCCGAGGTATGCACCGAGCATGTAAATCTCACCGTGGGCAAAATTGATGAGTTCAAGTATGCCATAGACCATCGAATAACCGAGAGCAATAAGCGCATAAACACTGCCAAGGGTAAGACCATTGATCAGTTGCTGCAGAAACATGGGGAATTGTAACAGAAAAAACAGCAGAGAGCAAAGAACCAAATCCTGAAAGATTTGGTTCTATCCTATCAAGACCTTCAATGCGCTGCGCCTGTTTGGATGTTTCAGTTTTCTGAGCGCTTTTGCCTCTATCTGCCTTACTCTTTCACGTGTAATAGAAAAGTGCCTGCCCACTTCTTCGAGGGTGTGGTCTTTATCAAAGCCTATGCCAAACCTCATTCTTATTACCTGCTCTTCCCTTGGGGTCAGAGTATTGAGGACCCTCAATATATGCTCGGTCACATTGTTTCTTTCTGTATCAGCATATGGCGAAGGACTGTCTTTGTCACTGATAAAATCCTCAAGCTTTGAATCTTCATCCCCTATCGGAGTTTGAAGCGCTATCGGATCCTGAATTGCCCTGAATACTTCCTCGATTTTTCCGGTCGGAATTTCCAGTTTTTTCGCAATTTCCCCTTTGCTCGGTTCTCTTCCAAGCTCCTGTGTTAATTCCCTCGAGGCTCTGGTAACCTTGTTATAAAATTCCATCATATGTACAGGAACTCTGATAGTCTTTGTCTGGTCAATTAATGCCCGTGTTATTCCCTGCCGTATCCACCATGTTGCATAGGTGCTGAATTTAAATCCCATTGTATAATCGAATTTATCTATAGCTTTCATCAGACCGATATTCCCTTCCTGAATAAGGTCAAGAAAGGAGAGCCCCCTCCCAATATAGTTCTTGGCAACATTAACTACCAATCTCAGATTCCGGGTTATCAGTTCATTCTTTGCTTCACTGACAAGGGTTCTTGCTTTGGTTATTCTCTCCCACTTGGCTTTCAATTCGTCAATCCTGACGCCTGCTTCTGATTCAACCCGCTTATATTCATCCTGAACTTCTTTTGCAATGCTATTAAGCTTTACGGAACTGATATCCTGTTTCTTTTTTTCATTTATTGCTTTTTTCAATTTTTTTAAAGTCCCGTACCTTGCAATCTTTCTATCTGCCAATTCTACTTTTATCATAAGATTGTCAAGCGCTTTCAAGCTCATTTCAAGAGCTTCATCGGTTTTTTCTTCCTCTGAATTATTCAATGCCTCTTCGTCTGTTCCATCTAAATCTGCTTCGATTTCCTTATATAAAGGCAGCGCTGTTACTATCCCCTTAATTATCTCTTTCCCTTCTTCCAAACTCTTGGCGAGTTCTATTTCTTCATTCCTTTTTAGTATTGTAATATTCCCCATCGAGTGGAAATATGTTTGAACAATGTCCTCTGTTTTTTCGTATTCCTCTTCTTCCTCAGGAGCAAATACGTCTCCCTCTGCAAGGTCATTCTCATGCTCATCAACAACTTCAATTCCGACATCATGGAGAAGATCCATAAGTTCTTCTATTTCACTCATCGAGAAATATTCTGAGGGAACAGCATCGTTTATCTCATCATACGTTAGCTTTCCGCGCTTCTTCCCCATATCTATAATCTCTTCAAAAATATCCTCTTTTTCCATGCTGCTCCTTAAAATAAGTTTTTTAACGGCGTCTGTATAAAACCAGGGCACTCATAGCTCAATATGCAGTTATACTCCCTTGTAGTTTTGATAAGAGGAGGGAATCAGACAAGGCTATAATATAAAATGAATCCGCTGATTCAAACGACCTGTTTTAATTTTTAATATTATACCAAGATTTGCTGATTTTATGCTTAAATAGTGAATGGAATGCCATTGACTAATGGAGATATATCCTATATAAAATATCTATAATGTCTGTTAAAGATTATTTCCTCAGCATTTCTCTCAACAAGAAACTCATCGGGATGATGCTTTTGCTCAGTTTTATCCTCATCTCGGTCATGCAGTTCCTGTATGCACAGTCTGAAAAAGCGCTCCTGTCAGAACTTGAAAATCAGACCGCAGAACTCTCAAAAGCTATCCAGGTTGGAGTAGAAGAGGTAACAAGCAAGGGTTCCACAGATGAGATGAAGCTTCAGAATTATCTTAAAAAGCTTAATGCCAAGGGCTTGAAAGAGATCTCGATTATCAGCAATGCGGATGAGATTATCGCAAGCACCAACCCGATGAAAGTCGGGGAAGAGGTTGGCCATGTAAAAAAAGAGCGCATTATAAAGGCAGAACTTGGCGAGCCGGTTTCGAAGGAGGGGAAGGTCTACAATGTCATTCTGCCTGTTGTTGCAGGCAACGAGCATTATGGCTATATACATCTGAAGATAAACGTCGAAGACTTTTCTGAGATTTTAGCGAGTAATTCAATAAAAAGAATAGTCGCAACATCCCTGGTATTCGGGCTCGGTATTATTCTCGCTGTATTTCTTTCATGGCTGTATACAAAGCCGATCCATAATGTCGTCAATGCTGCACGCAGTGTTGCAGCAGGCGATCTGACACCTGAACTTACTACAGACAGGAAGGATGAGATTGGTGAACTGACACACACGTTTAATTATATGATCCAGAAACTCAGAGAGGAGCGTGCGCTTGAGGAAAAACTACGCGAAGCAGAACATCTTTCAGGCATAGCTCAATTAGCAAAAAGCATTGCACATGAAATAAGAAATCCTCTGAATTTTATCAGCCTCTCGATTGATCATTTGAGAAAAAAATATGTACCACAGCAGGATGAGGAAAAGCAAAAGTTTGAGTCGCTCATCTTAAGCATAAAACATGAAATACAGCGATTGAATAAACTGGTAGGGGATTTCCTCGATTATGGAAAACCATTACGATTAAATCTCCAGAATACCGATATCGGCAGCCTTATTAATGAAGTGATAGCTCTTGTCTCGGCAAAGGCAGAAAAGGATGGGATTAAGATCCAGTACAACAATGGAGATCTTCCTCAACTCGCCATAGACCCTGAGTTATTTAAGACATGTATCTTTAATATCGTCCTGAATGCTTTTCAGGCAATGCCTGACGGGGGAGGCCTGACTATAAGCTTAAACGCATCAAACGGGAGAGCATATATTGCTATTGACGATACAGGCATTGGTGTTTCAAAGGAAAACCTGCCAAAGCTATTCGATCCTTTTTTTTCAACAAAGATCACAGGCCTTGGACTCGGGCTCGCCATGACAAAACGGGTTATCGAAGAACATGGTGGCAAAGTAGACTTTCAGAGCGAAGAGGGAAAAGGCAGCACAATGACGATATCATTGCCTGTTACGAATGAGAAATAAGAAAATAAGGAGGAATAATTGGCTGTTATCCTGGTAATAGATGATGAACCATTGCAGAGGGATATTCTTAAAACCATACTCGATGATGAAGGCTATGAGACACACACTGCTTCATCCGGAGAGGAAGGCATTACCATCATTAGAGAGATCAAACCGGATGTAATTCTCACTGATCTAAAAATGGGAACCGTAGACGGGATAGAACTTATCGGTTCCCTTCCTGAAGAGCCTTTCAAGCCACCGGCTATTGTCATGACAGCATATGGAACTATTTCGTCTGCTGTAGAGGCAATAAAGAAAGGGGCTTTCGATTATCTCACAAAGCCACTCGATAAGGATGTGCTTCTCATAACAGTGAAAAGGGCTGTTGAAAAAGTAGAACTGCTGAAGGAAAATATACAACTCCAAAAGGCGCTATTTGACAAATTCAAAATCGAAGGGATTATCGGACATTCCAAGAAAATGGTTGAAGCAGTTGAGATCATGAAAAAAGTTTCCTCAAGCAATATTACTGTTCTCGTACTCGGTGAAAGTGGAACAGGTAAGGAACTTGCAGCAAGAGCTATTCACTATAACAGCTCACGCCGCTCTAAACCTTTCACAGCAGTAAACTGCGCTGCAATCCCGGACAACCTTATTGAAAGTGAGCTTTTCGGATATGAGCCCGGGGCATTTACCGGCGCCACATCGAGAAGCATCGGGCTTTTCGAGGCATCAAACGGCGGCACCATTTTTCTTGATGAGATCGGTGATCTCCCGGCCTTAACTCAGTCTAAAATCCTTCGGGTGCTTCAGGATAAGGAGATAAGGAGGCTTGGCAGCCGTGAAAGCATAAAGATAAATGTAAGGATAATAGCGGCAACAAATAAAGACCTCGAAAAAGAGATTGCTAATAAAAATTTCAGAGAAGACCTCTATTACAGGCTTAAGGTCATCACCATAGAACTTCCGCCATTGAGAGAGAGAAAAGAAGATATGCCTGAACTGGTCGATTTTTTTATTACGAAATATAATAAGGAATTCGGCAAAAGGGTAAAAGGCATTGAGGAAAGCGCTTTAAAGGCGCTCAGGGAATATCACTGGCCCGGAAACATTCGTCAACTCGAATCTGTTACTGAGCGGGCTGTGCTGATGTGTGAATCTGCCCAGATATGTCTGAAGGATATAAAGAGTGAATTGCGGTTTTTACAGGGGAAAGATATACTCGATTTTGATCTGCCTGATGAAGGAATAAATGTCGAGGATCTTGAAAAAGACCTTTTAAAGAAGGCTATGCAAAAATCAAATGGTGTTGCTGCAAAGGCGGCAAAATTATTGGGGATGAGTTATAAGACCTTCTGGTACCGGTGGGAGAAACTGAATCTCCATTCCCCAAAAAAGGATAACCTTCCCAAATAGGGAAAAGAGCTATTTCTTTAACCCTTTGTATTTAAATGATTTTTATCTTGGCATGCTTATTGTATTCATACTGTTTTGTGACAATAAACGGTATAGAATATGCCGTGTATTTCTAAATGAAAGGAGGTGATTTGAATGAAGAAAGCAATCGCCATTATCGTTTCAGTTCTTTTTGTATTCGCCATTACTTCTGTATCCTTTGCAGCAGAAAAGGCAGCAGCTCCTGCACCGGTAGAGAAGAAGGCTGAGCCAGCAAAAGCTGAGAAGAAGGCTCCGGCAAAGGTAAAGCAGGTCACTGGTGACGTTACAGCAGTTGATGCAAAAGCCAAGACCATTACCGTAAAGGGAAAGAAGGGTGACGTTGTCATCGCAGTTGACGAGAAAATGATCGCAGACGTTAAGGCAGGTGATAAAGTTACAGCAAAGTACACCGAGGCTGACGGCAAAAACACTGCCAAATCAGTAAAGAAGGCAGCTGCAAAAAAGGCAGAAGAAAAGAAAGCTGAGCCTGTAAAGATGGAAAAGAAGGCTGAGCCCGCAGCAAAACCAGCAGAGAAAAAATAGTTTTTATTAATTAAAATAGGGCGCTAAAGATTTAGCGCCCTATTTTTTTAGGTTAGTCTTCACCTTTTCAACCGTATCCTGAACACGGCACTCGTAAAAATCGTGCAGCTTTTTTAAAACATCAGGATACTTTTCAAAAATCTCTTCTAAAAGCAGCTTGTTAAATTCGAAGATCTCGGTATTGTCGAGAGCGACCACCGAAGCAGTCCGCGGCCTGCCGGTAAGAAACGCTACTTCACCGAATACATCACCGGCAGAGAGGATCGCAAGTTCTATCTCTTTTCCAAGTATGTGTGAAAAAACCCTTGTGTTTCCTGACCGGATCAGGAATATCGAATCGCCGGAATCTCCTTCTTCGATAATAGTCTGCCCCGCAGGACAGGATTGCAGTTTAGTCTTTTCAATGAGTTGTTTCATTTCATCCTGAGGCAAAGATTCGAACAGCGGAGGCAATAAATATGACAAGCCTGCTTCAGTTTCAGGCTTCAGTTCAGTTTCTTCCAACCCTACAGGGAAACCGGTCTCAGCTTCTTCCTTTTTCCCCTCTTCAACCGGCGCTTCAGAAAAAGGAGCTGCTGTTTTTAGATTATTTTTACTGCTTATATCTATCATCAATTCCTTTGAAGCTTTTAATGCTTCTTCATTGAAAGGGTCCAACCTGAGAATTATCTTATAAAGGGCAAGGGCTTTCTGTATAAAGCCCTGATTTTTGAGGGCCCATGCAGATTTGTGATATGACGCTATGGCTTCTGAGGTATTACCCAGTCTTTGATATATGTCACCGAGTTTCAGCTGAACCTGTGGATTGCCGGGTTCGGTATTACAGAGGTGCTCCAGTGTGGTCTTAGCCCATTCCCAATTCTGTTGCTTTATGGCATTAAAATAGGCTTCCCAGTATTGTTTACTCATCAACAGAGTGCGTCTCCATCCTGAAAAAATACTTCATTTAGTTATTCAAGAGACTATAGTATATAATATAGCAACTAAAAAAACAGGAGGTAGACTTGAAAAATAAGGTTGTATTTGACCTTGCTTCCAGAATAAAACATCTCCCACCCTACCTTTTCGCATCTATAGATCAGATGAAACAGAAGGCGATCGGAAAGGGTATTGATCTCATAGACCTGAGCATAGGCGACCCTGATATCCCCACGCCGTCCAGGGTTGTGAATGCGATGAAAAAGGCTGTTGAAAAACCGGAACATCACCGTTATCCATCTTATGAAGGCATGTTTTCATTCAGAGAAGCCGTGGCAAAATGGTACAGGAAAAGATTCAATGTCAGAATCGACCCCCTTACAGAGGTATTGTCCTTGATCGGATCAAAAGAAGGGATCGGCCACATTCCATTAGCTTTTGTTAATCCGGGAGATACCGTACTTGTCCCGTCACCCGGTTACCCTGTTTATCCGATCGGCGCTTTATTTGCCGGAGGAGAGAACTTTTTCATGCCGCTCAGGAAAGAGAATGATTTTCTGCCTGATCTGGATGCGATACCGGCAAAAGTATTCCGTAAAACAAAACTGATGTTCATAAACTATCCGAACAATCCGACATCTGCGGTAGCGCCTCTGGCATTCTTTAAGGAAATAATAAGGATTGCTCAGAAATATAACATTATTGTCTGCCACGATGCATCATACACTGAGATCTATTATGATCAAAAACCTATGAGTTTCATGCAGGCGCCGGGTGCAAAAGATGTTGCTATAGAATTCCATTCGCTTTCAAAAACCTATAATATGACCGGATGGAGAATAGGTTTCGCTGTTGGCAACAAAGAGGTTTTGGCCGGTCTCGGCAAAGTAAAGACCAACCTTGATTCAGGTGTTTTTCAGGCCATTCAGGAGGCAGCTATTGTTGCCCTTGAAATGGGACAGGACACCCTTTCGGGTATCAGAAAAACATTTCAGGAAAGACGGGATATTCTCTGCAACGGATTGACAAAACTGGGTATGGACCTCATGAAACCAAAAGCAACATTCTATGTCTGGGTAAAGGTGCCTTACCGTTTTAATTCCATGAGTTTTGTTACACATGTACTCGACAAAGCAGGGGTGCTTGGAACCCCGGGGAACGGTTTCGGAGCAGCAGGAGAAGGATATATAAGGTTTGCCTTAACAGCTCCGGCAAAGAGAATAGACGAGGCTGTAAAGAGGATATCAATAATTCTGTAAATATCTGTTTCATCTTTATTGCATTTTTCTTTTAAAATGTCTATTGTATACATCGGTATCGGTTCTAACCTGGGGGATAGAAAAGCAAACTGTATGCGTGCAATAGAACTTCTTGCAGGAAAAGGCATCGTTGTCAGAAAAGAATCTTCTCTCTATGAGACAGACCCATGGGGAGACAAAAACCAGCCAAAGTTTCTCAATATGGCAATAGAAATTGAGACAGAAATCAAACCGCAGGATCTTTTAAGCCTATTAGCTGATATAGAAAAAGAGCTCGGCAGAAAGAGGTCTTATAAGTGGGGACCCAGGGTCATCGACCTTGATATCCTGCTTTACAATAGTTTAACTATAGACGAGGATGATCTTAAAATCCCTCATCCTTTCATGCATGAAAGGGATTTTGTCCTGAAGCCTCTGTATGAAATAGCGCCTGATGTAAAGCATCCTGTACTGAATTTAAGCGCAGGCGAACTTTTACAAAAACTGTAAAATACGCAATAAGGAATCCATGAAGTCTCTTGACTTTGATGCTCTATCCTCTTTGCACGCTCACCTGTCACATCTTACAGGTCTTTCCATTTCAGTGTATGGAGAAAATGGAAACAGGATTCTTCTCCCGGTCAATGAAAATAAACTCCTCTCAGTTGTGAGAGCTACAACAACGGGAAGAGAGGAATACAATGAGTTTATGAAGAAAAACCTCGAAAATACGATCCGGAAAAATGATGTTTCAATATCTAAGGGACCGGCAGATCAACATTATTTCTTCATCCCGCTTCGCATTGAAAATACGATCCTGATCATCACCGGAGGTTGCATCTACCTTTCTGTTCAGGATTTTGAGAATTTCTATAGAAAAAAGGGGCCATCTTACGGCCTCCTCCCTTATCAAATAAAATCCTGGTATCCGGAGATATGTATCAGGGATTATGCAGATATTCAGGACAATGCCAGGCATATCTGCTCACTCTTCAGTCTTATCTTAAGTAGCGGTCATAAAGACAGGATTGCTGAGAAAAGGCACAGATTGATGAAAATTATTATCAGTCTTATATCCGAAATACGGTTTGATCAGCAGGCTGACGATGTATATGATATTCTGCTCGACATCATCCTCTTCCTGTTCAATGCTGACAGCATTTCTATAATGATCAGGGACAATGACACATTTTCGACCCAAAAAACAGCCGGCAGATTGAGAGATCAACTGCAATCAATCCCGTTAACGGTCTCAGGCATTATAAGCGAGGTTGTTGAAAAACAGAGACCTGTATGCTCTGAATCCGTGATGGACATCCTGAGGTTAGGTTACCCTGATGCAGTCACATCGATTTATGCATTCCCCATTATATCTGAAAATAAGGTGACCGGATTATTAAATATCTTCAACTCTGAGGTACATCGGGAGGATGCGGATATTATCTTCGGGATATGCAAGATTACCGGTTTTATAGTAAGGCTTACAGAATTACTGGATATGCGTAATAAATACCTGAAAGAAATAGACGTTTTGAATACAGCAACTGAACGCATTACCCCTGTGAAAGAACCTGATATGCTCTATGAAGCAATACTTGATACATCAGTGCATCTTGCAGGGGCAGAAAAGGGCTCTTTGATGATAGCAGATGATGATTTATGTCTTACGGTGAAGGCTGCAAAGGGGATACATAAAATGCTCCAGAGCGAGATAAAGATCAAGGCAGGTGAAGGAATATCAGGTAGGGTCTTCAGAGAAGGCATGCCGCTTATAGTTGAGGACATCGAAAAACACGAGTGGGGTTCCTCTGTAAAAAGATCAAAATACAGGACCGGCTCTTTCATTAGCATACCGCTGAAACTTGGGGAAAAAACTATCGGAGTTTTAAATATCTCTGATAAGATTACAGGTGCAGTATTTTCCGAACAAGATATGGTTTTACTCCGCTCTTTTGCATCATTTGCATCTATTGCGCTTGATAGGTCAAGCTATTACAGTCTTGCCGGCCACCTTAAAGAATTATCCATAACAGACTCTTTGACAGGCGTTTTCAACAGGCGGTATTTTGAGGAGAGGTTTTTTGAGGAAATCCAGCGTTCAAAACGGCACAGCCTCTCCTTTTCACTTGCCATGATAGACATAGATGATTTTAAACTCTTCAATGACACAGAGGGACACCTCGCCGGCGATGAGATATTGAAACATATTGCCAATATCGCAAAGGACAGCCTGCGTATTATTGACGTCATAGCGAGATTTGGAGGAGAGGAATTTGCAGTAATCATGCCACAGACAGATAAAGATGAGGCGTTTATGGTCACTGAAAGGATAAGGAAATCTATTGTGGAATACCTGCCACGCACATGGAATATTTTCCCGAATGACGCCATAACCATCAGTATCGGTATAGCATCATTTCCGTCTGATGGCAATGACCGAAAATCACTTATACGAAATGCGGATAAAGCGCTTTATACAGCTAAAATAAAAGGCAAAGACAGGACAGTGGTATGGGCAAATCAGCAGGCTAAGCCTTTCTGACGAAATCCCCGAAGTTTTTCAATATCATGAGACCGGTTTCCTGACTTTTCTCAGGATGAAACTGGGTTGCAAAAATGTTATCTTTCCAGACCATTGAAGTGAAGGTTATGCCGTAATCAGTGGTTGCTGATACCACTGCAGCGTCGTCAGGCACAACATAGTATGAATGTACAAAATAGAAAAAAGACTCATCCTTTATCCCGTCAAATATCGGGGTTCTTCTCAGTATCTTCACATTATTCCATCCCATATGCGGCACCTTAAGATCTGTCTTAAATCTCACAACCTTCCCTTTGAAAACATCCAGACCTTTATAGATTCCGAATTCCTCTGATTCAGTGAATAAGACCTGAAGTCCAAGGCATATGCCGAGATATGGCTTGCCCTTCTGAATTGACCTCATAATGGATTCGGTCATAGATGTCTGCGCAAGATTTCTGATGCAGTCCCTGAATGCCCCGACCCCGGGAAGCACAACCGCATCGGCATCATCAACTGCCTGCGGTTCTCTTACAACCCTTGCATCAACACCGACTTTGAGGAATCCCTTCTCAACACTCCTCAGATTCCCCATCCCATAATCAACAATCGCAATCATGTTTTATTATATTATATATTACAGATTGTATAATATTATCTGAGTTTACACTTGAATTTGACATGAATTTGATTTTGTTTGACATTTGAGAGTTGCATATGTAAGAATATTTCGGTTTCGAGAGTTTTTGTCTTGTGAAGGGCCGCAAAGACTTTAGACTCAGCGGCCTTTTTGTTTTTATTTTTTGTATTGGGCAAAGCGCTCAATAGCAGAGCTTTATAACAACCAAAGTTCTCAGGAGTGCAGTGCAACTCCTGACGAATCAGAACACGGAGGAGAAAAAGAGAAAATGGCAAAAAGAATTTTTGTTGGGAACCTTTCTTACAAAGTGGATGAAGAATCACTCAAGGATGTATTTGCAAAGATAGGAGAGGTTCAGTCAGTTAAGATAATCACAGACAACGCAACCGGACGCTCAAAGGGGTTCGGTTTTGTAGAGATGGGCTCTGATGCAGATGCTGAGAAGGCAATTGCCAGCCTGAACGGCACTTCACTTCTTGACAGAAACATAACCGTTAATGAAGCAAGACCTCAGACCTCCAGAGGCAGGACTGACAGCAAAAGAGGTCAGGGTGGCGGTTTTGGAAGGAAATCCGGTAATTGGAGATAAAAGTAAACGGCAATGACGTTGAAAAAGCCCTAAAGATTCTCAAACGCCAGATCCAGAAGGACGGCCTTTTAAGGGAACTCAAGGAAAGGCGTTTCTACGAGAAACCTTCTGTTAAGTCCAGAAGAAAGCAGAGAGAAGCACACAAGAGGAGAATGAAGAACGCAAGAATGAGAAGGCAAAGAAATCCTGCCATTTAGGTTTTGTCTGAACTGATTCCATGATTCCTTTTTTTCTGTTCAGTAATGCACCTTTCATGACCAATGCCTTCGTTGACACAGTATAATTTTCCTTGATATACTCCATTAGTATTCATGGCATGTAGATTACTCTAAATATAAAGACTATAATCCAAATATTGGAACCCTTTGAATATGCCGCAAAAATACTGCATGGGGCACACAGCATGACCGGTAAAGGTGATTAATTCAAATGAGTCTTGTGGGACGGCTTGAAGACCTTGCCCTTTCTGATATTTTTCAGATACTCAGTATAGGCAAAAAAACAGGCACCCTCCTTCTTAAGGGAAGCCGCGGGAATGCCCTTATAACCTTCAAAAATGGCCTCGTTGTAAGAGCAGAGACTGACGATATTGAAAAAACTCTCGGCGATGACCTGTTACATTCCGGGCTCATAAAAGACACTGTTTTCAATTTAGCTTCGGAAGTAAAAAAAAAGCTGCCTGCAAAATCCCACGTTGAAATACTCTTTGAACTCGGCTCCGTTAGTAAAGACACCCTGGAAAAAATAACAAAAAAAAGGATAGAGAGGGTTGTATGTCAACTGCTTGTATGGCAGGACGGTGATTTCCAGTTTGAACCCGATGATACAGACCCGAAAGGAAAGGTAGAGATATCTGACTTTGGCTGGGAGCTTTCAAAAGGAATGAGTCCGGAATATCTCTTAATGGAAGGGGCCAGGGTACATGATGAATCTTCACAGACTGCAACAGTTTCAACAGAGCAATTGACCGGGAGCCGGGAAGATGAGGAAGCATGGGAACAGGACTGGGATGTCATGCCCATTACGGAAAGAAAAGATATTTCGTCTTTGAGGGCCCTTACCCAGGAATTACGGTTCCCGAATTCAGCATCAGAAATAACCCTTCTTATTCTAAGATTTGCAAGCGATATATTCCAGAGGGGCATCCTCTTTATGGTTGGCGATACAGAGGTTGTCGGACTTGGACAGTTTGGGCTCGACATAGATGGGGCTGATGAAAAGATAAGGGAGATAACTCTACCTTATGAAGAAAGCGCTTTTCTGGGAAAGATTATACTGGAAAAACGTCCTTACAAAGGATTTGTGGAAAAAGATCCCGCAGTAGAGTCAATGATTCAGGAAATCGGAGGACAATGGCCTGATAAATTTGCCTTTTTCCCTATTATAGCTGAAGACAGGGTCGTTGCAATCCTTTATTGCGACAATCTGACGACTGAAGAAAAAGCAGGAGAGACAGAAGGTCTTGAGATTTTCATAGATCAGGCGGGGCTTGCCCTTGAAAAATCTCTGCTCCAGAGAAAACTGCAGGAAATGGAAAAAAAGACCAAATCATAATGTTTTTTTTAGTTCAATCTGTTAGAATTTAAAAAATGCAGAGAGAAGCAGCCACTAAATCCATTCTTATCGTTGAAGATTCATCGACAACGAGGGCCCTCATCAGAGCTATTATTGAAGAGATGGGAGACTTTACTATAGTGGAGGCTGGTTCAGGATTCGAGGCATTAAAGCTCCTTCCTACAGAGGAATTCAGCCTTGTCATAACTGATGTAAATATGCCTGATATCAATGGTCTTGAGCTTATCAACTTCATTAAGAATAATCCCAGATATACTCACATGCCCCTGATAATTGTGAGCACCGAGAGAAGCGAGGAGGATAAAAAACGTGGGATAGCGTTAGGCGCAATGGCTTATATTGCCAAGCCGTTCAAGGCTTATGAACTCCAGGAAGTTATAAAACAAGCTCTAACAGGCATATGAAGGCCTCTAAAAAAGAATTCATCGCTGAGGCAGAAGATCTCCTTTTTGAATGTCAGCAGCTTGTTATCGAGATCCAGGGCACTTATCAAACAGCATTAAATCCCGATACAATCAATGCGCTTTTCCGTTATATGCATACCCTCAAAGGACTTTCAGGTCTTTTTGGGAATAAGGGCATAACAGATATCAGCCATGCCCTGGAATCTCTTTTAGATGAAATAAGACTCGGAAAGATATTGATTAACGATACGATTGTGAATTTTCTATTCAAGAACATTGATATCCTGAGGTCTGCCATAGACGGGGTCAAGGAAGATCAGGAACCGGATTTGACCGAGGATATAAATAATATAAAGACCTTCAGGACGTCTTTGCAAGAAATGGCGATCGAAGTGAGTCTTCACGGACTTATTGATGAATCTATTGTTAAGGTGCTCTCAGAATATGAGGAACACAGGCTAAAGACAAATATAAAAAGCGGGAATGGCATTTATCTTTTAAAAGCAGTTTTTGACCTTTCAACCTTTGACAAATCACTCGAAGAAACAACAAAAATAATAAAATCAAAAGGTGAACTGATATCCACCCTCCCTACATCTGCAGATGTGCCGAATGGCTCAATAGGATTCAACCTGATGTTTTCCACAAATATGCTCCTGAACGGGGTAAAGGAACACCTTGGTGAAAATATTGAAGTTCTTGTGCAGGGAAAACAAACAGTAGTCCAGCCGCAGAAAAAACAGGAACAGTCTATTAAAAGCACAACAACCACGGTACGGGTTGACATAGACAAACTTGACAGAATACTCAATACCATCGGAGAACTTACACTTGCAAAAGATGCCGTAAAAAGAATCGGCAAGGAATTAGCCGATGCATACCATTATTCGCCTTTTGTGCAAGACATAAACAAGATTTCTCAGACACTCGAAAGGAAACTTACAGAGCTTCAGGATGAGGTTCTTGAGATACGTATGGTCCCGGTAGGTCAGATATTCTCAAGACTCGCTCAGGTAATCAGGCGTTATTCAAGAGAGATAGGGAAAGAGATAGAACTGAACCTGTATGGGGAAGATACAGAGCTTGATAAATCCCTTGCCGAGGAGATAGTTGACCCATTGATGCACCTTGTGAGAAATTCGCTCGACCATGGCATAGAGCCATCGGAAGAGAGGAAGAAAAAAGGCAAGAAAGAAAATGGCCGCATTGTTCTGAAGGCGTTCCAGAGGGGAAATCATGTTGTGATCGAGGTTAAAGATGACGGCGGCGGCATAGACACTGAAAAGGTAAGGGAAACAGCGATAAAAAAGGGATTGCTTGAGCCCGATGCCAAAGTGGAAGAACGTGAGTTTATTGATTTCATCTTCAACCCCGGTTTCAGCACAAAAGATGTCGTGAGTGAAATTTCCGGCAGGGGCGTCGGCCTGGATGTTGTCAAGGAAAAACTCTCTGCCCTTGGTGGCTTTATAGAGGTTTATACAAAAAAAGATAAAGGGACAACATTTACACTTACCTTGCCGATCACCCTTGCCATAATAAAGGCGCTTATTATTAAAGTCGGGCAGGAGAAATTTGGCATACCGATAACAACCATATCTGAGACCATTGCGATCGAGCTACAGGACATTCAGACTATAGAATGGAAGGATGTCTATTATCTCAGAGGTGAAATGCTTCCTATAATCAGCATAGCAAAAATTTTCAATATAGAGACAAAAAAAAGTGATTTTTCATTCGCAATCATTGTTGGGTTTGGCAAGAAAAAAATAGGACTGCTCGTTGATGAGATTATAGGGCAACATGAGATTGTTATAAAGTCGCTCGGTGAATATTTCAAGGGCTTAAGTGGTTTTGCAGGCGCGGCAGAAATAGGGAGGCATGAAGTGCTGCTCATTCTTGATATAGAATCCATTATGGAAAAATCTCTCATAAAACAGGAGGGTGCCTCTCGTGTATGAGGAATTTTTCGGCCTCAGGCAGCGACCTTTCAGCAAAACGCCTGATCCTAACTTTCTTTTTTTAAGCAGGAATCATGAAGAGGCATTGGCAAGGCTTCAATATGCTGTAGAGGAAAAAGAACTTATCCTGCTCACAGGAGAGATCGGCAGCGGGAAAACTACACTGACCCGTGCCCTCATGGATTCTCTCGGCGAAAAATACAGGATTATTCTGATAATTAATCCGCAGCTAACCCCGATGCAATTCCTGAGGACAATCGCAAAGCGCTTTGATTTAGATATTCCTTACAATTACAAAGATAATCTGCTTGATGCAATATACGAAAAGGTCTACAAGGATTTTGAGTCCGGGATAACACCGGTTATAATAATAGATGAGGCGCAGCTGATACCAAACAAAAGCACCTTTGAAGAGATAAGGCTTCTTACGAACTTCCAGCTCGATTACACAAACCTTCTGAGCCTGATACTCGTGGGTCAGACAGATTTGCGCAGGAGATTGAACCACAAGACATACCTTCCCTTAAAGCAGCGGATAGGAATGTTTTTTCATCTCGGACCCCTGACTGAGGATGAAATCAAAGGTTATGTGGAGCACAGGTTGAGGATTTCAGGGCTTGATAATCCCTTGTTTACAGATAGCGCGCTGAAACAGCTTTATCATTACTCAGGCGGGATACCAAGGGTAATCAACAGCCTTGCCACATCAGCCCTTCTTGAAGGATTCAGCAGGGAGCTGCGGATCGTGGATGAAATGCTTATGCATGAAGCAGCACGGGAGCTCGGATTAAATGGATATCGCCAAAATTAGAAAAAAGCTTAAAGATTCAGAAGCGGAGAGTCAACAATCTAAAGCTTATGGTCAATCTGCAAAGGCGCCTGCGGACCAGACTGTTACGCATGACAAAATAATCCCGGAACCATCTTTCAGGCATGTTTCCACCTCTAACACTGAACAACAAACACCTGATATCGAAGCCCTGGAAACTGTTGGCACTGAAAAGGAAACGAAATCATCAGATAATGCACAATTACAGACCAGGGAAGATCAAAAGAAGACACTCAGTGTTAAGGAAAATATAGAAGCTGAGAAAGAAGAAGAAATTATTGAGATACTTACCTTCAGCCTGCTGAAAGAAGAATTTGCATTCAGGGTCTCCCAGCTTGCTGAAATCCTGAGGTCCCAATGGATAACAAGGGTTCCAAATGTTCCTGACTATGTCCTCGGGATTACTTCACTCAGGGGGAAAATCATCCCGGTGATTGATCTTAAGCTCAGACTTTCCCTGACATCCAGTCCATCAGATGTTATCCGCAAAGGCAAGATCCTGATAATCAATGGGGACAAGGGGCCTGTCGGTACAGCAGTCGATAAGGTCATCGGCGTTGTACGTGTTGCAAAATCTGATATATTGCCGCCGCCGTCTCATCTCTCAGAAAAAGAACTCAAATTCATTGATGGCATAGCTGTTGTAGATAAGCGCTTCGTCTCAGTAATAAATATGGAAGAGGCAATTGCCCTGCATCTAAAATGAAAATAATTTTAACTCTTAATTGTCTTAAGGGGGCCTTATGAGAAAAATTTCAAGAGAAAGCCTCGAATTCAAGTATCTGATCTTTGTTATAGGACTGCTGATCACCGGAATCCTGTGGTCCGGTATTGTATCATTCAGTGCTGTTTCGCTCGAAAAAATATATGGCAGAAGTTTTCAGTCTATTATGTGGGTCACGCTTATCTCGATCATAGGAATCACAGTAGTAGCTTTTTTATTCTGGATAGTTGCCAGGAAACTGGTAATTAAACCGCTTCAATCCATTGAAAAAGCCGCCAGATCCCTGGCCGACGGAGATCTCACCTTTCGCCTGGATCTGAAGGCAGATGACGAGATAGGCAGGACGAGCAAGGCTATGAATGAATCTTCCCGCTCTCTCGGTGATATTTTCCAGAGGGTTAAGAACGGGTCAAAACGCGTAACCGCGGTTGCTGAAAAAGTAGAATCTGAATTTAATAAAGTTAGAGAAAATACAAAACTCGAAACTGAGGCAATAGCCAATATTGCGAGTTCATTAGAGGAGATGAATTCAGCGGCAGCGGAGATCTCTGAGAGCACTGAGCGTCTTGCAGTCTCTACAGAGGAAAAAGCAGCGTCAATGGAAGAAATTGTCACAAGTATAAGTCAGGTTGCACATAGCGCCCAGGAACTGTCAAATGTAGTCGACACAACATCATCCTCAATTGAAGAACTGTCTGCAACAATAAAAGAGGTAGCCTATAAGGCGGAGGAACTTGCTGCAGCCTCGGAAGAAACGCTTGCTGCAACAGAAGAAATTTCCTCTTCCATCAAAGAAGTTGAACAGAGCGCAAAAGAATCTGCGATGCTGTCGGAAAAGGTAAAAAATGAAGCATCTACTCTCGGCATATCGTCAGTGGGGAAAACTATAGAAGGGATTCAGAATATCAAAATATCATTTGACAACACAGCCAATTCCATAAATAAACTTGGCGTGAGATCAGATGAAATCGGCAAAATCCTGAATGTCATTGATGAGGTTACAGATCAGACAACCCTGCTCGCCCTTAACGCAGCTATACTTGCTGCTCAGGCAGGTGAACACGGGAAAGGGTTTTCGGTTGTTGCTGATGAAATAAAAGACCTTGCAGAGCGAACATCCTTCTCAACGCACGAGATAGCGGCACTTATTCAGGCCGTACAGCAGGAGGTAAAAGACGCTATTCTCGCTATGGATGAAGGCCTCAGGTCTGTAGAAGAAGGATTAAGTGTTGCAAATGACGCAGGCGACGCCCTCAGCAAGATAGTCGAGAGTTCTAAAAAATCAGCAGAAATGTCATTTTCCATTGAGCGCTCGACTGCGGAACAGGCAAAGACAACAAGACTTGTTTCAGAGTCCATGGAAAAAGTAAAAAACATGGTTTCACAGATTGCCAAGGCTACTTTAGAACAGAGCAAAGGCACACTGCTGATCACAAAAGCTACAGAGAAAATGAGAGACGTTTCCAATCATGTGAGAACTGCAACAAATGAACAACTTATAAGCACCAAGCATATATCTGAAGCTATGGAACTCGCATCTGAAAAAAGTATTCAGATAGCCAAGGCTGTTAATGAACAAAGGGCAGGCGCAAGCCAGATATTCAGCTCTATCGAGAAGATAAAAGATACTCCAAAGCATAACATGGACAGAATGTTCAGCATAAACCAGTCACTAAAGGGTTTGTTCAAGAATACAGAACTTCTGACAAATGAACTGAAGAGGATTAAGTTACCCGATGAAGGGTCAGCCGGCTATACAGACATTGATATTGTAAGGTTCGGCGTTGAGCCTGTTGGTGGAGTTTCGCCTCTCGAGATTCAGGAAAAATTCAGCCCTTTGGCAGAACATCTCAGCAAAAAAACCGGGAAGAAGGTTGTGCTGAAGGTCGTATCTGATTATGAGGGTATTTTACGGGATATTGAGAAGGGCCTTACTCAATTCTCTTTTGTAAGCCCTGTTACGTACATCCTAGCAAAGAAAAAATATGGAACCCAGGTTATTGCCAAAGCATTGATTCAAGGAAAATCTACGTATCGTTCTGTCATCGTAACAAAAAGCGCCGGCAGGATTAACTCGATCGAAGACATCAGGGGACGAAAATTCGCTTTTGGAGATCCGCACTCACTCTCGAGCTACATCGCTCCAAGGAATATGCTCCTTAATGCGGGAATTGATTTAAAAGATCTGCTCCATTATGAATATCTCGGCTCACATGAAGCTGTGGCAGATGCAGTCCTGAGCGCAAATTTCGACGCGGGAGGAATAAGAGAGAGCGAAGCAAACAAATTTAAAGATAAAGGACTCAAGTTTATTCAGTTCTCTGAAAATCTCCCGGGGTTCATTGTATGCGTCAGCAAGACAATGCCTCAGGGGACGAAAGAATCTCTTGAGATTGCACTCACTGCGCTGACAGACACAAGACCGGAAAGTTCCGCAATTCTCCATTCAATTTACAAACGTTACAGCGGCTTCGAAAAGGCTTATGACACTGAATTTGCCCAATTAGAGTCCATGATGTCTCAATTAGGTCTGCCTTAGAAAAAACAGAATCGTATTGGGAGGAAAGAAGTTAATAACGTTATGAAATTTGCTGTTTTTAAGATAGGAGAGGAAATATTCGGGATTGAGATCAATAAAGTTGTTGAGATCCTCAATACACAAAAAGTCTATTCATTGCCGGAACTGCCTGACTTTCTCTCAGGTGTTATCACTGTTAGGGGGGAAGTGTTGCCACTCCTTGATCTGAGAAAAAGATTCGGCGTCAAATCCACTGATACAAAAGAGCTTGTCATAATAGTGCGGTCTGAGAGCGAGAAAATCGGATTGCTCGTAGATGAAATAAAAGAGATACTTTCCCTGAATGTCCAGGAGATCACAACTCCCCCAAGCATATTCAAAGGCCTGCAAAAAAAGTACCTTACCGGGCTTGGCAAGAAAGACGATAGGATAATAATCCTTCTCAATATAGACTACCTCCTTACCTCAGAAGAAAAGATAATTCTGAAAGAGTCAGAAAGGATATTGGAAGAAGATGCAGGAACTGGAAAGGCTACTGAAAGATAATGATGTTGAAGTCAGGAGGGATGCTCTTGAAAGACTGAAGGGAAAGTCAGGTGACATTTCTTCTATAAATCTGCTCCTGAAAGCTATGGAAGACACAAGCTGGAGGGTAAGGAACACTGCCGTAGATATCATCATCGAAGAACATCCGATCGAAACCTATATCAATAGTTTGATTAATCTCCTATATCTTGACGATAATGCAGGAGCAAGGAACTCTGCAATTGAAGCTCTCGTGAGACTCAATAAAAAGGCAACTATTTTTCTTATCGAGGCATTCAATACACCTAACAGGGATGTAAGAAAATTCATCATAGATGTCCTCGGAGAATTTAAAGACAGCAGATCCCTCCCGCTAATGCTCAGCGCCCTCAGGGATGACGACGAAAATGTTCGCGCCACAGCCATAGAACATATCGGTAAGGTAGGCGAATCATCTGTGGTTGACGCCTTAATAGAAATAGTCGAGAGTGATGATATCTGGACAGCCTATCCTGCAGCTGATGCGCTTGGCAGGATTGGAGACAGGAAGGCTGTACCGGCCTTAATAAAGGCATTAGACAAAAAAACACTCAGGATACCTACTATAAAGTCTCTGAGTTTGATTGCAGATCCTGATACGCTAAAACATATAATCCCTTTTTTAGAAGATCCGTCAAAGACTGCACAGGAAGAAACCCTGCGCAGCATAGAGAGATTCTACCGCAAAGGAATAAGTGAAGAAATAGTAACAGGGGAAATAAAAAGACTTATCGGTGACAGGACATTAGATATACTTATAGCGCATGCATGGTCCAACAAGCCTGAGGCAAGGAAATCTGCAATACTCATCCTCGGTTTAATGAAAGATGAGAGGGCTTTCACTCCTCTCCTCGATATATCACAGGAAGAAGATTTCGCAGAAGAAGTTAAAAGGGCCTTCGTATTTATCGGGAAAGACAGACCGGAATCTTTATTAAAACTGTTTGAGACCGAGAATGTTTATCAAAAGCGTTTTATATGCGACATAGCAAGCAGGATAGTCTCTCCTGTTTATTCCCCTGTTTTTGAGAATCTTCTGGATGATGACGATGGACATATCCGCTCCATCTCTGCGATAGCGCTTTCGAAAATCAGTGATCCAAAGTCCGTAGAACCCATCAAAAGACTCCTGACCGACCCATATCAGGACGTTCAGGAAGCTGCTGTTGAGGCGCTCTCAAACCTTGGAGCATGGCTTTCAACCGATGAACTCATAAGTATGCTCGGTAATATGAACCCGATACTCAGGAGAAACGCAGCTTTGATACTCGGGAAAACAGGCTCAAAAGAGGCAGTGCCTGCCCTTGGTTTCGCGCTTAAGGATGGGAATGTAAATGTAAGGAAGGCTTGCGTTGAAGCATTTTCACTATTAAAGACAGAAGATTCCATCAGGTTTCTCATCTTTGCGCTTACTGATGAGGAACCTTTCATCAGGGTTTCATCAGCTGTCAGCCTTGGCCGCATAGGGGGTAAAGGCGTCTTTGAGGCCCTCTCTCATCTCCTGTCCGATACAGATGACTCCGTCCGGGTTGCTGTATCAAAGTCCTTAGGTATGCTTAAAGACAACCGGGCTGTTAAACCGCTTATCGGGCTTCTATCCGACAGAAATGGTTTTGTTGTGACAACAACAATAGAGTCTCTCAGCAGGATAGGCGGGGATGAGGCAAAATATGCCTTATTGAAGATGCTTGCTTCAGAAGATAAAGAGGTCAGAAGGACCGCCATAAAAGCGCTTTCATCATTTGAGGACAGTCAGGATAAATTAATGCCCTTTCTCTACGATGCTGATTGGGCAACAAGAATGGCTGCTGTAGAGGTTTTAGGGAAAAAAGCAAGGGGTATTATACGAAGGGAACTCGAAAAAATTCTTGATATCGAGCAAGATCCGATAGTAAAAAAGGCGATTGAAGAGAGCCTTAAAATAAGTTAGCATTTATGATTAATTGCTACAGGATGAAAGAATCTAAATCCAAATGTTCGAAAAAGAAGAGATAATACCACTTGAGGAAGAAGTCTTCAGACTTATCAGGGATTTTGTCAGGGATTACTGCGGGATATATTTTGATGACGACTCACGATATCTCCTTGAAAAAAGGCTTTCACGGAGGGTGCGGACCCTCCACTTCAGTAATTTCAGGGAATATTACCGCTATCTGCTGTATCACAAAAATCGTGAGGAAGAGCTCGCTTCAATCATAGATATTATTACTATAAACGAGACATATTTTTTTAGAGAGCAAAATCAGCTCAAGACATTCAGTGAGGAGATTCTCCCTGAACTCAAGGATATAAATAAAGATAAAAAAAGACTGAGGGTTTGGTCTGCAGGCTGTTCAACAGGTGAGGAGCCCTATACTATTGCCATCCTCGTGCTTGAAAAAGGATATTTTCACAACTGGAACATAGAGATTTTCGGCAGTGATATAAACCAGAGGGTTCTTCAGGCAGCAAGAAGCGGCATATACAGAAAAAATTCGTTCAGGGCAACAGAGCCCTATTTTCTGAGAAAATATTTCAGGGAAGAAGATAATATTTCGAGGATATCAGACAATGTCAAACAATACGTTAATTTCAGCCATCTCAATCTTCTCGATCCCTTCAAGGTAAAATTGGTGGGAACTGTGGATGTAGTATTCTGCAGAAATGTGTTAATCTATTTTGACTATCCATCGCGAAAAAAAGTGATCGAGATGTTTTATGAAAGACTTGCTGATGGAGGATATTTATTACTGGGCCATGCTGAATCATTAATAAATATATCCACTGCCTTTTCCCTGAGACATTTTAAATATGACATGGTCTATCAAAAACCCGCAAAAAAAGGAGCCTCTGTAGATGTCTAAAGTCAGGGTGCTTATTGTTGATGACTCTGCATACAGCAGACAGACAATCAAAAAAATGCTTGAGTCAGATGCCAATATCGAAGTAGCAGGCATAGCCTCTGACGGTATTGATGCAATGGCAAAGACACTAAGGCTCAATCCTGACATCATAACCCTCGACATCGAAATGCCCGAGATGGATGGTTTCAGTTTCCTCAGGTGGTTGATGAGCAACAGACCAACCCCTGTAATCATTGTCAGTTCATATTTTGACTCAAAGACTGTTTTTAGGGCGCTCGAATTCGGGGCGGCTGATTTCGTTGCAAAACCGCCGCGTATGGTCTCCTCCGAATTCCATAGACTGGAGAGTGATTTATTAAGAAAAGTCAAAGGGATCAAGGGCTTTCGTCTGGACAAACTGAGCAAAAATCTCGAATTACTTGAGGAAAAAACTTTTCAAAGACCAATATTAGATACCTCAGATAACATTCAGGTTGTCGCCATAGGTTCATCAACCGGCGGGCCTGCTGCACTGAAGATAATTCTCTCGAAACTCCCTGGAAATTTTCCAGCCGGGATAGTGATAAGCCAGCATATGCCAAAAGGTTTTACTGCGTCATTTGCAGAGAGGTTGAACGCAATCTCAAAGGTTTATGTGAAGGAGGCTGCCGATGATGACGAACTGGAAATGGGAAAAGTTCTCATCTGTCCGGGAGGCTTTCACATGTCATTTAAGAAAATGGCTGAGGGAATAGTGACTGTCATAAAAGAGCCGAAAAGTACAGATAAATACATACCGTCTATAGATGTAATGATGTCATCTGTTGCTGATATTTTTGGATCAAAAGCTTTGGGTGTTATATTGACGGGTATGGGTAATGATGGAAGATCAGGAATGCTGGAAATTAAGAAGAGAGGAGGGTATACTATAGCTGAATCAGAAGATACTGCTGTGGTTTTTGGTATGCCTGCAGAAGTTATAAGGGCAGATGCTGCAGAGATGGTGTTGCCCATCTCCAGGATACCCGTTGAGATAATAAAATTAGCTAAAGAAACACCAAGGGGTAAAGATTCATAGAGTGGAGGATTCATGGAAAAAGACTCCAATATAACAAGGAAAGTGGATGAGTTTCTTCAGATCTTCAAAAGGGGAGAGGAGTTTACCAAAGATCTGATCAAAGAAAACGAGAGACTCAGGTTCAGGATAGCAGAGCTCGAAGAGTCTATTGAGAAGACAGGGAGTGAAGGAAGGATCAGACTCTATGAAGACAGGATAAAGCTGCTCGAGGATGAGATTAATTCCATCCTGGACAGATACAAAAAGGCAGAGGAAGAAAATAAGGATTTCGCAGCTAAATATGTGGATGTAGAGGCTGAGAATAATATGCTTGCAAATCTCTATGTGGCAAGCTATCAACTCCATTCGACCCTGGACTTCAATGAGGTTTTACGGGTAGTAATGGAAATAATAATTAACCTGGTAGGAGCTGAAAAGTTCGCAATATTCCTTATGGACGATAAAACAAATGAGCTCCTGCCGGCTGCTTCTGAAGGTTTGTCTCTCAATGAAATGCCAAAGGTAAAAATGGGGGAAGGCACTATCGGAAGAGTAGCAAAAGAAGGAGTGAGTCATTTCACGGAAAATATGACTGATACGGCAACTTCAGGAATTAACGCTGCAAACCCATTTGTATGCATTCCGCTAAAGATAAAAGAACATGTTATTGGTGTAATCTCAATTTATTCACTCTTTATGCAAAAGACCTCATTTTCTAATATTGATTATGAACTTTTTAATTTATTGGCAGGTCATGCTGCCACTGCAATATTTTCTTCAAGACTCTATACACAATCTGAGAGAAAACTTACAACCATACAGAGTTTCCTTGATCTTCTGAAGGAGAAGCCGAGAAGATAGCATACAGAGGAGGCATACATGTTGAATGTTCTTGTTGTTGAAGATTCACCAACTATGAGACAACTCATAGGATTTGCCATAAAGAGGATACCCGGGTCAAGGGTTATTGAGGCAACAGACGGTGTTGATGCATTAAAGAAATTGTCCTCAGAAAAGATAGATATTATCCTTGCTGACATTAATATGCCCATAATGGACGGCCTGAAATTAGTAAGTCTTGTCAGGAATAATCCTTCTTATAAGAGTATCCCTATCATTATGATTACAACAGAAGGCGCTGAAGAAGATAAGAACAAGGCCTTAGCCATCGGAGCAAATGCTTATCTTACAAAACCCATACAGACGCAGGAGTTAATGAAGCTTGTGAACAGCTTCATATCATAAATCCGGTATTTCCTGTGAGCTTATTCTAATGACCTGAAGCCCGTTTCATGCTGCAAACAAAGCAAACTGCTCTTCTATCCGCTTACTCCTTCAATATCCGCTGAACAACCTCATAATCTTCGATGAGCAATATCTTATTGCGCATTGCTACTTCTGAGTGCTACTTTCTGTCTCTGTTTTTAATAAAACTTCTATCTTGGCCTTTGCCCTCAGATCAGTTATCCATGCTTCCTTGAGTTCCTGTGCCCTGGTGGTCTCAAGTTCCTTTTTCAGTTTGTCCTTAGTTTCTTCAAAAGACAACTGATGTTCGGGCTTCTTATCTTCAAGTTTAATGATATACCAGTTGTTCTCAGCCTTGATTAGATCACTCATCTCTCCGACTTTAAGCTTGAATGCTGCTTCTTCAATCTCCGGAAGCATCCTGCCTTTATGCATGTAACCAATGTCTCCGGACTTAACGCGATAACTGTCTTCAGACATCTTGTATGCAAGGTCACCAAAGTCCTCACCGGCCTTTATTCTGGCCAGAATGTCCTGAGCTTTCTTCTCATCCTTTGTGGAAATAAGCCTCAGTTTAACACTCTCAGGTTGTTTAAACTTAGAAGCGTTCTTTTCATAATACTCTTTCAGATCCTTTTCGCTGATCTTTGATGCCTCTGTCACCTTTTTTGCAACCATATTCTGCACAAGTATTTCTTTCTCAACCTGTGCGCGCACCTTTTCCTCTGTTATTCCTTCCTTCTCAAGGGCCGCCTTATATTCCTCCGGTGACTTGAATTTTTTTCTGATCTTTTCCATCTGGGCATTCACCTTTTCCTTATCTATCTCCATGCCCTTTGCCACTGCATCCTTATACTGAAGCTCTCTGTTGACAAGCGCCTCAATTGCTTTATCATAGTAAAACTTGCGTTTTTCCTGTGGAACATTGCGATGAAATGTAGTCTGAGGTATCAATCTGTCCACCTCAGCCTCGAGATCTTTTTTCGTAAAAGCAGCGCCGTTCACCTTCGCGACCACTGCATCATCAGCATATGCTGAAACAGAAAACAGGATGATTATTATCGAAGACAAAAGTATTTTAAACATGTAAAACTCCTTTTTCTTTTATAATGCAGGATATATACGATAAGATGCAAGCCCAAAGCTGATATTCAGCTCATGCACATCGGCTGACTGAAATATCATAAGTCTGATTAATCAGTCGGAATTGTTGGATTAAAAAAGGAAACAGTCAACAACATATATTAACTGCTGAAAACGACCATAAGAAGCTATTTATGAATATATTTAATCCTTGAAATCTTTCCGAAAATAAGTAAACTTATAATTAAGAAGAGTAAAAGAGATTGCGAGACCCAGGACGGGTTAAAACTGAGGAGCAAGTAAAATATCGGGAGCGGGAGTTGGATACAGTGAGCAGGCCTTCAGCAGCGAGAAGGAAGCCTAAAGTATCTGCCGAAGCACCCACTTAAAAAAAGAGCTCAGGGATTCCCGGATCTGGGATCGCAAAAAAATACTGGAGTCATAAAAGGGTAATGGTCATCCTGAAAGCGAATGGCAGAAGTTAAAATGCCGGACTACAGGTTGTCCAATCAAGCAGCCCCTTAATATGGCTCTATTTATTTGGTTTTTTGGCTGTTATATATAGCTGCACATAACAGCCACTACTAAGCGATAACAGGAGTTCAAGATTCTGCAATATTTCCATTTAAAGTCCTCACGGTCAATCCTGGATTGATGTGAATGGTTCGAATGAAAATCAATAAAAAGATGCTTTTAAGAAAGAAAAAAGTGGTTTGATAATCTTGCAGTTTTTGGTGTACCACCTTCACCTACAAAGAAACAAAATCAGCCTATTGAAATAATTGAGACATACTGGCACAAATAGAAGTCTGATTTAATAGGCAGGCTTAAGGAGGTCGACGGAAGGGACATG